>JANPDX010000130.1:0-5449 GCA_031431695.1 Dehalococcoidia bacterium | reverse complement strand
CGAAGTTGGCCCATTGGTCTCTCGCAAGCGCGTGGGCCCCGGCTCAGACTTGTCCTTACACGGTTACCTGGGGGCATCATGAAAGCACTAGTTCCAATTGATCGAAGCGAAAATTCTCTCCGAATCTTCTCCACCGTGAGGCGCTTACTCGCGCTTCAACCGGCCATCGAGATACACCTCCTGGCGGTCACCGATCCGAAGACCATACGCGGTCGGCAGGAGCACGCCATAGGCGAGCCACCAGCCGTTTCCTTTGGCAAGACGACTATCACCGCCCCGTTGCCACGCCTTGTTGAGTCCCACGGCGAGGCGCTTGATCGCGGGTCGCTTGAGACCCGCGCGTGGCTCTCCGAAATGGCCGCCGCGGAAATCCCCGGCGCGATCCACGTCTCGCACTCGGAGTGGTCCGCACATCCCGCCGAGGCGATCACCGCGCTCGCGGACTCCATTGATGCCGACCTCATCGTGATGGCCGCCCACGGTCGTTCCGGCGTTTCACACATGGTCGCTGGAAGCGTTACAGAAGCCGTCATCCGTACCAGTTCCCGGCCCGTCCTGGTCCAGGGGCCGGCTGCCCTCTAAAGAGACCAGCGCAAACGGGTGCGGGATATCCCGTGGATCTTCCAACTCAGTACGCCCGGGCAAGTCGCCCGGGCGTACTGATGCGGCGGCCATCGCCCGGTGGTAGGGCGAGAGCGTCGCCGGGTGCGCCGAACGTGAACCCGCTTTCGCCGACGACTCCCGGCTCGTAGGGCCATCTGAACGCCGAAGCGCGGCTGCCGCGCTTCACGCTGCCCTCATCTCCGCGTAGATTCCGGGCAGATGGATTACAAGTGGCGCTGCCTGATCGCGGTTTGCTTCGGCACGTTCATGGCCACCATGGATGTCAGCATCGTCAACGTCGCCCTCCCCACCCTTTCCCGCGAATTCGACAAGTCGCCCGATACCGTGGTCTGGGTCGCGCTCGCATCCAGCCTCATGGTTACCGGCATCACCCTTACCGCCGGCCGCGTCGGAGACCTTTACGGCCGCAAGCGGGTGTACATCACCGGCTGGATCATCTTCACCATCGGCATGGCAATCGCCGGTTTCGCACAGACCATCGAACAACTCATCGCCTTTCGCTTCCTTCAGGCCATCGGCGTTGCCCTCGCAATAGCCAACGGCAACGCAATCATCACTGAGGCCTTCCCGCCCCATCAGCGGGGCCAGGCCCTTGGCACTACGGGCGCCGTGGTTGGCGCCGGGCTAATGACCGGGCCCATCGTCGGTGGCCTCATCCTCGAAGCCCTCAACTGGCAGGCGATCTTTTACCTCCGCGTCCCGATCGGGCTCATCTCCATGGCCATGGCCTTCATTTTCATTAACCCATCCGGTCCGTCGGCCGTTTATGGCTCTCGAAAGCTCGACATCCCCGGCGCAGTTACGCTCTTCGCCGCCCTCGCCTCAGGCCTCCTGGCAGTCAACCGGGGCACCAACTGGGGATGGAGTTCCCCCGCCATCCTCGGCCTGTTCGCACTTTCGGCTGCGTCCCTCGCCACCTTCATCCGTGTCGAATCGCGCGCGCCAAGTCCCGTCGTCGCCCTTGGCCTCTTCAAGGTTCGTTCCTTTGCCGTCGGTGTCACGAGTCTCGCATTGAGTTTCGCCGGCCAGTCCACGGTCACGTTCCTGATGCCGTTCTACCTGCAGCAGGTGAAGGGCTATTCGACCGGACAAACGGGGTTCGTCCTCGCCACCGTCCCTTCCATGATGCTCTTGCTCTCGCCGTTCAGTGGCCGTGTTTCGGACCGCTACGGGTTCCGCCACCAGACCACCATCGGCATCGCCATCGTCTCGGTCGGCCTGCTTTCGATGAGCACGATTCACGCCGGCACGCCCATCATTCTCGTCATGGCACGCCTGGCAGTCGTCGGGATCGGCACAGCCGTCTTCATGTCGCCGAACAGTGCCTCAATCATGGGCAGCGTCCCCAAGGAGCGCCTCGGCACGGCCTCCGCGAGCGTTGCAACTGCTCGAAACGTGGGCAACGCATCGGGCCTCGCCATGGGTAGCGCCATCCTCGTCGCCGTTGCTACCTCGTCGGCAGGTTTCACTGCATCGAAGGTCGCGGACCTTCCGCCGGACGCCATCCTCGATGGTATCCGGGCCGCATTCCTCGTGGCGGCCGCCGCTTCATCGCTGGCCATCATCGCATCCTCGCTTCGCGCGAAGACTTCCGGCACCATTCCCGTTGTCACGCCCCTTCAAGCCCCACCCCACCCCAAAGAGCTTTAGGAGAAACCCATGGAACAGAGATTCGCAGCTAAGGTCATCGTCATCACCGGCGCCGCCGGAGGAATCGGTCGCGCCACCGCCGAACGCTTCGCCCGCGAAGGCGCGAACGTCGTCGCCGTCGATCTTCCCGGTACCGGACTCGACGAGACGATTGCCCTCGTCGAAGCCGCCGGCTCAAGCGGCCTCGCCGCGCCTGCCGACGTCAGCAAGTCAGCCGACGTAGAGCGCTACGTGAACGCCGCCGTCACCCGGTTCGGCGGAATTGACTACTTCTTCAACAATGCCGGCATCGAAGGTTGGGTAGGCCCCACCACGCAGTATCCCGAGGACATGTTCGACAAAGTGATTGCAGTGAACCTCAAGGGCGTCTTCCTCGGTATTAAGTACGTCGTCCCCGCCATGCTTCAGCGCGGCGGAGGGGCCATCGTGAACACCGCTTCGATCGCCGGCCTCACGGGTACCCCAAGCATCTTCGCCTACGGCGCCAGCAAGCACGCCGTCGTTGGCATGACGAAGTCCGCCGCGCTCGAATTCGGCCCGGCCGGTATCCGCACGAACGCCATCTGCCCTTCGCCAATCGAAACGCGGATGATGCGGGCCCTTGAGCGCGGAATCAACCCGGATGAGCCCGAGCAGGTTCACCAGCAGATGGCCGCCGCCAACCCGATGGGCCGTTACGGCGAACCAGCCGAAGTCGCCGCCTTCGTCGCCTTCCTCTGCAGCTCCGATGCTGCCTACTTGAACGGCGGCATCTTCCCCATCGATGGCGGCCGCATGGCCCGCTAGCAACGAACTGAACCGCGCGCGGAAGCAAGCGGATCGTGTCACCAGCGAGACATTCGCCGCTTGGCTCAATGGGACTGTAGTTCCCCGCCGGGAGCAGCATCCGCACTCACATCATGGATGGCAGGGCGTCCGGGACGGCAACGACGACGAGGCCATAGGCAATCAGTACGAGCCCGGCGGCTGTGGCCGCTCGCACGCCGTGCGGCAATACTTTCTCAACGAAGATCAATGCGGTGACCGCGGCCATAATCGCGACGTTCATGATTCCGAGCGGGAACAGGATGGCGAACAGCAGCCAGCAGCATCCCAGACAGAACGCACCGTGTTCGATACCCATCCGGACCGCTCCCAAACTTCCGTCGCGCCAAGAAGTTGCGATGAACGACATCGGAGTTCTGCATTTCCCGAGGCAGACACGCTTCAACGGCGACATCTGGTAGACGCCTGCCGCCACAATCAAGCCGCCGCCCAAACGCGCGCCATTGTCCATCAGCCACATCTGGTCCATCGCGGCATCTTCGAGCCACCGCGCCACTGCGAATGCCGCGCTACCAATTGAACACCAGACCAGCAGGTAGCCAGCCACAAAGGCGATCGGTGAGACGTAAGCGTTCCCGGTTGCACGCCGATTCGACTGAATGCGAACGAAGGCGTCCACCATCGGGGACGCCGCCGGAAGCATCATCGCTGCCATCATCAATGACCAGGTCCCCAGGAAGAGCGGGAACCCCATTCCCATGGTGAGCATCCGCTCCTCGTCGTCCATGCCGGTACTCTGCCAGGCCACCGCCAGCCAGCCGGAGACCGCAACCAGAAGGAGCAGCACGACAATCGTGGTCCGTTGCCGGGCCGAGTCGCCTGTATTTCTCCGAATCGCCTGTTCCGACACTTATCCCTTCCAGTTGAAGGGTGCGAAGTGGCCATTCTTGCCCGTGTTGTCGATGCTGAAGTGCTCATCCTTAAAGACTGCGCTTGTTGCCCGAGCTATGGCCAAATCATCCGAAATCGGGTGGCCAGTATGGGTCAGCACCAGCGTGTCGCCGCCCATGCCTGGAAGCCCGGCGACCTCCTGTTTCCCGACGCCGTCGATTGAAAGGCGACGAGTGTTGCCGTCGGACTCATAGCTGATGGCGGCGCTCTTGAACCCCAAGAATTTGGGCATGAACGATGCCAGCGCCGCCGGCGCACCCCCACCCTGGCCGGACATGAGATGTTCCAGAGCTGTCCGTTGACTGGCGCTGGCCTTGCTGTCGATATACATCTCGCCCTCGGTGTCCCCGTTCGCCATTGGGCCTTCCGCCCTTGCGAGGATCGCGACATTCAAGCCCGCGAGGTTGGCTCCTTCGAACTCACCCCGCTCGAACTGCAATCCCATCACGAACGCACAGAATCCGGGCGTAGGCATGGCCGTCGCCTGAGACAAAATGCAGGGACAAATGACGTCGCAACTGCACGACTCGAAGTACTGTCCAGAAAGATGCCAGGCCATTGCAAAACTCCAAGATGAAACTGGAATAATAGTAATCCGCCTGTCAACTGTTTTCTCGGTTACCTCACGTGTGTCTCATCGTCGCGAACCGCATCCCCGCCCGTGACTCCCGCACCGGTATCTCGGGACCGAACTCCGTGCTATCTTCCCGGTTCCACTTCAACCGGGGGATGCGCGTGTCCCAACCTCATGATCGGCTCCTCGCCGGCCTGCGCATCATCGACGCTGGACAGGTTCTGGCAGGCCCGTTCGTTAGCTCGTTGCTGGCGGATATGGGCGCGGATGTCATCCGCGTGGAGATGCCTTCGCTGAAGGGCAGCGAAGCTGCGCACACCAACTCCAGCCGTGCCGGCGAACAACGCAACAAAAAGTCGGTCACGTTGGACCTGCATAGGCCCGAGGCGGTGCCCGTCATGAAGCGCCTCGTCGCCGCAGCCGACGCGATCGTGGAGAACTTCTCACCCGGAACGGTCGAGCGCTGGGGCATCGGCCCAGAGGACCTCAATCAAGCCAATCCACGACTTATCTACGTCCGCATCTCCGGATTCGGGCAGACCGGTCCCTACCGTGACCGCACGTCGTACGACCGGATCGGACAGGCTATCGGCGGTCTCATCTACGTGACGGGAGAAGCCGACCAACCTCCCGTGCACCCGGGCTACATGCTCGGCGACTACGTGAGCGGCACCTTCGGGGCGCTGGCGATCCTGGCTGCGGTCTACCACCGCGACAAATCTGAGTGCGATGAGCCCCAGGTGGTCGACCTTTCGCTGTACGAATCCATCTTCCGCTACTCAGGCCCGATGGCCGCCGAGTACAGCCGCGAGGGCATCATCCGCGAACGTCGCGGGAACGTTCGTTCTTGGTCGATCCCCGGTGAACAGTTCCTCACCAGGGATG
>JANPDX010000129.1:0-13928 GCA_031431695.1 Dehalococcoidia bacterium | reverse complement strand
GGCCCCGGGTCCGTCATCGAACTGGACCGGCTCGCCGGCGAACCTGTCGATATCCTGGTGAACGACCGGCTCATTGCCCGCGGAGAAGTGGTCGTTGTCGATGAGAATTTCGGGATCCGGGTGGTCGAGGTTCTGCGCCGGGGCGGCGAGTCCGCAGTGGGGACCGGATGAACGACCCCAGGACCCGACGGAAGCTGCTCTGTGCCGCCGTACTCGGCGGAGTTCTGATTTGTTCGCTCATCTTCATTTCGGCCTTTGCTCCGGCCGGCCCATCGGTCGCCGAGAGTCCGCGCATCACGACCTCCGAATCCGGTGACCTCCTCTTCGATTCCGTGCAGCAGACGAAGCCCGATGATGCCTCATCCAAAACCGGCGGTGGGTTCAGCCTCGGTGGCGGCCAGTTGGTGTCCCTCGCGTGGCGGCTCGTCCTGGTCATCATAATCATCGCCGTCTCAATCGCCGGGCTGCGGTGGTGGGGCAAGAAGACTTCCGGCCCTCGCAGCAGCACCGGCTTTCTGCGCGTGCTCGACACTCTCGCCATCAGCAATGGCCGCACGATTCACCTTGTCGCCCTCGGTGACCGCGTCATCGCCATTGGCGCCACCGCCCAGCAACTCACGCTCTTGAACGAACTGACCGAGGACGAAGCCACTCGCGTCACCGCCGACGTTGCCCGGCCGGGCGAGCAGCCTATCTCCCAGTTCGCCGCCCAGCTCTTCGAACAAATGAAACGGACGACCGGCCGCGGTACAGCGTCACGCTCCGAGACGATTATCGGGCAGGACAGGTAACTCAGTTCCGAGGGGCTACAGTCACGGTTCGGTGGGTTGGCAGCTCACCACTGGCGCCACGAGCCACGCTCGGGACGCCCGGAACACGGGGCCGGGCTCTGCACGAGCGCGCCAGCGCCTCCCTCGATCCTCGGTCTGCTCCACCCGCGATACCCCCGGCAAATGCTCCCGCGCGCCAAGGGGCCGGGCTCCGGCCACGGTTCGTCCACGCCTTCCGCACTCGAATTCAGGCATCCTTGCGGGCCGGTTCAGGGTTTCGCCTCTGCTCCGGCGGGAGTCCCCCAATACTGGCCGCGGAGCCGCCTCCATAGAGTGAACCCACTACGCATTCGGGGTACATGGTGGGTATCAGTCGATTCTTCGGGGGCACTCGCCGCAGGCGCGTGATCGTGGTTCTCGGGCTCCTCGGGATCGCCTTGCTTGCCCTTACGAGTTGCGCCGCCCAGACCACTGCCTCCGGCCAGCCAATCCAGCAGACCACGGCGGGCGGCATCGATACCCAGAACCCGCAGAACGTCTCTACCGCGATTCAGTTGCTTTTGCTCGTTACCGTGCTCTCGATGGCTCCGGCCATCCTCGTCATGGTCACGTCATTCACCCGAATCATCGTGGTGTTGTCGCTCGTCAGAAACGCCATCGGTATCCCGTCGCTCCCGCCGAACCAGGTCATGATTGGACTTGCGCTCTTCCTTACGGCGTTCGTGATGGCCCCGGCTATCAAGCAGATCAACCAGGAAGCGGTGCAGCCCTACCTCAACGGCACCCTCTCTCAACAAGAGGCGTTCAGCCGCGGTGAAGCACCGCTCCGCACCTTCATGCTCAAGCAAACCCGCCAGCAGGACCTGGGCCTGTTCCTGAAGCTCAGCGGCACCGAAAAGCCCGACACCGTCGCGGACATACCGACCTACGTCCTCGTCCCCGCTTTCACCATTTCCGAACTGAAGACGGCATTCCAGATGGGCTTCGTGATGTTCGTCCCGTTCCTCGTGATCGACCTGATTGTCTCTTCAGCGCTGCTCAGCATGGGCATGATGATGCTCCCGCCGGTCATCGTGTCGCTCCCTTTCAAGATTCTTCTGTTCGTCCTCGTGGATGGCTGGTACCTCATCATCGGCTCGCTCGTCGGAAGCTTCTCGGCCTAGGTGTGATAGCAACATGAACGAAGCCATCGTCATCGGTCTCATGCGCGACGCGCTCACCGTCTCTCTGCTTGTCGGTGCTCCGATCCTCGGTACCACGCTCATCATCGGCGTGGTCGTCAGCCTCATCCAGGCGGTGACCCAGGTGAACGAGGCGACGCTCACCTTCGTGCCCAAGCTCATCGGGGTTTTCGTCGCGATGCTGGTCTTTGGGCCATGGATGATGGAGACGCTGCTTGGGTACTCGGCCGGCCTGTTCGCCAACGCCGCGAGTTACGGACGCTGATATGGAAGGTTTCGGCCCACAGCCGCAGTACACCTACGCGTTCTTCCTTGTCCTTCTTCGGACCAGCTCAATGCTGGTTTCAGCGCCGCTCCTGAGCCACAAGGGGATTCCTGCTCAAACGAAGGTCGGCTTCGCAATCTTCTTTTCGCTTGTGCTGGTGCCGCTCCAGGCCGACAACCTCCCGGCTGCCCCTTCGACCTTTGCGCCCCTGATCGACGACGCGACTCGCGAAGTGCTTTTCGGTCTCGGCCTGGGACTGGCGATGAACCTCGTCTTCATTGGCGTGCAGATGGCATCCCGAATCATTGGAATGCAGATGGGCTTCGGCCTGGGCGCGGTCTTTGATCCCATAACCGGCTCAGAGTTCAGCACATTTGATCAGTTTTACAGCCTGCTCGTTACCCTTGTGTTCTTCACGATCAACGGGCACCACCTGGTTGTCCAAACCCTCGCCGAAACCACACAGGCGGTCCCCCTCGGATCCTTCGACCCCTTCGTCATTTCGCCCGACGGGATTACGGCACTGATCGCCGGACTTACGATCACGGCCGTTCGGCTGGCCATGCCCGTCATGGCCGCTCTCCTTCTTACCGACCTGGGCATGGGTCTTGCTTCTCGCAACGTCCCCCAGATGCAGATCCTCATCGTCGGCGCTCCGATAAAAATCCTTGTCGGCATCCTCGTCCTGGGGGCTGCCCTCCCGGCCACCGTCACGCTGCTCCACGGAGTCTTCGGTACCACGTTGGCGGGGTCGACCAACGTGCTTCTCGGGAGCGCGAACTAGATGGCAGGCGAACGTACCGAGGCCCCAACTCCCAAGCGGCTCAAAGATGAGCGCAAAAAAGGAAACGTAGCCAAGAGCGATGAGCTGGTGACCGTCGGTGTTCTTCTCATCGCCGTGGCCGGTCTTAAAATGCTCGGCCCCGCCCTCTGGGGAGACATGCGGAACGTGCTCCACGATGGACTCGCCCACCCCGCCTCCGGCGAACTCACTTCCGAAAGTACCTTCCAAATGGGCAAGGACGTCAGCTGGAACCTCATCATCACTCTGCTTCCCCTCCTCGGGCTGCTCGCCATCGGTGCGGTCCTCATGAACCTGGCCCAAACCGGCCTGCTGCTCAGCGGCAATGGTCTGAAGCCGAAGTTGACGCGTCTGAACCCCGGCTCTGGCTTCAAGCGAATGTTGTCGATGGAGGGTCTCGTCCGGCTGGCGAAGTCGCTCTTTACGTTCACGGTCGTTGGCCTGGTCGTGTACTTCACCCTGAAGGGCCATCTCAACGAGCTTTCGTCGTTGTCCGAGTTCTCCGTGAGCGAGGGCGCGGGCCGCATGGTCGCGATGGGTTTCGACATTTGCCTTAAGTCGATTTCAGTGCTCTTCATCATGGCTCTGGCGGATTACGCGTGGCAGCGCCGCCGCTTCCTGAAACAACTGAGGATGTCCAAGGAAGAAGTCAAGCAGGAGATGAAGGAAAGCGACGGCGACCCGCAGATAAAGGCTGCCATTCGCCGCCGCCGGCAACAGTTGATGAACCGCATGATGACCGCGGTCAAGACTGCCGATGTGGTGGTCACCAACCCGACCCACTTCGCCGTCGCACTCAAATACGACCCGGTGAACATGCAGGCGCCGATGGTCGTTGCCAAAGGGCAGGACTACCTGGCGAAGCGCATTCGCGAAGTCGCCGTGAAGAGCGGCATTCCGATTCTCGAAGAGCCGCCGCTCGCCCGCGCCCTTCACGCTGCCGTCCCCGTTGGTAGCTACATCCCGGCGAACCTCTTCCACGCCGTTGCCGAAGTGCTTGCCTGGGTGTACGCCCTGCGCAACAAATCCGCCGCCGCTCGCCGCCGCTTCGTCCCGGCAGGCCGTGGAGGTAACGCATGACGGCTCAGACTCAAGCGCGTCCCGGCGCCCCACCGACTGGCCTCGGCCGGCTTCTCGCGCAGACCGACATCCTGCTCGCAGTGGGCATTATCACCATCGTCGGCATGATGATTATTCCGTTGCCGACTGCCCTCCTGGACTTGCTGATAACGGTGAATATCGCTGCATCGGTCGTCATCCTGCTCGTGGCCGTCTACACGGACGAGCCGCTGAAGTTCTCGGTCTTTCCGTCATTGCTCCTGGTCACGACGTTGTTCCGGCTCGCCCTTAACGTCTCCACCTCGCGCCTCATTCTGCTCCATGGCGATGCCGGTTCGGTCGTGCATTCCTTCGGCAACTTCGTAGTCGGCGGGAACCTGGTTGTCGGGTTGGTTGTCTTCCTGATCCTCGTTGTCATCCAGTTCGTTGTTATCACGAACGGCGCCGGTCGCGTGGCGGAAGTGGCGGCCCGGTTCACCCTGGATGCCATGCCGGGCAAGCAAATGGCGATCGACGCCGAACTGAACGCCGGCATCATCGACGAGACCCAGGCCCGTGACCGGCGCCGCACCATCGGCCAGGAAGCCGACTTTTATGGCGCCATGGATGGCGCCTCCAAGTTCGTGAAGGGCGATGCCGTTGCCGGCATCGTCATCATCATTGTGAACATCATTGGCGGCCTCAGTATCGGGATACTCCAGCAAGGGACGAGCCCGGGTGAAGCGCTCCATCTCTACGCCAACCTCACCGTCGGCGACGGGTTGGTGTCCCAGGTTCCGGCCCTGCTTATCTCCACGGCCACCGGCATCATCGTCACCCGTGCGGCCAGCGAGACGAACCTCGGCTCACAGATGTTCTCTCAGATGACGGCGCAGGCCCGGCCACTCTTTATCGCCGGCGCCATGCTTGCGCTCTTCGGCCTCATGCCGGGCCTCCCGAAAGTCCCGTTCTTCGCAATCGGTGGCATTTGCGCCGGGGCCGGCTGGCTCATTTCGCGCCAGAAGCAGCAAGCCGCGGCGTTCGCCGCAACTCTCGTCCATGTAGCGGAACCGGAGCCCGAAACTCTCGGCCCTCAGCAGGTCATTCAGATGATGAACATCGACCCGCTCGAAGTGGAAGTCGGGTACGGCCTCATCCCCATCGTCGATGAACAGGCCGGCGGCGGACTCCTTCGGCGCATCACCATGATTCGCAGGCAGCTCGCGCTCGATCTGGGAATCGTCCTCCCCACCGTCCGCGTGCGGGACAATCTCTCACACGCCCCCAGCGCGTATGTCGTCAAGCTGCGCGGCGTTGAAGTTGCGCGGGGGACGCTTCAACCCGGCCAGTTCCTCGCGATGGATCCCGGCACGGCCGAAGGCGACATCCCCGGGATAGATACCGAGGAGCCCGCCTTTGGCCTCCCAGCGAAGTGGATCACTCCCGCCTACAAAGAACGCGCCGAACTCCTCGGCTACACCGTCGTCGATGCGGAGTCCGTCCTCGCAACGCATCTCACCGAACTCGTCAAACGCTTCGCGCCGGATCTTCTCAGCCGCCAGGACACGCAGAACCTGCTCGAAAATCTCCGCAACGAGTACCCCGCACTGGTCGAAGACCTCGTCCCATCAACGTTGACCGTCGGCGAAGTCCAGGAAGTCCTGCAGAACCTTCTCAGCGAGCGAGTCTCGATCCGGGACCTCGTGACGATCTCGGAGACGCTGGCCACCCAGGGTCGCGTTTCGCGGGACATCGACTTGCTCACTGAGTACGCGCGCGCGTCCCTCGCGCGTCAAATCAGCCGCCAGTACGCGCCCGATGGAACCTTGAGCGTCATTACTGTCGGTCCTCGAACCGAAGAGGAGGTGGCGCAGTCCATCCAGCAGGGCGACCGCGGAAGCCAGGTCGCCATGGCCCCGTGGGCCATGCAGCGGCTGTTGGGAGTCGTCAGCACGGAAGTCGAAAAGGTCGCCGCCTCCGGCCGTGACCCGGTCATTCTTTGCTCCTCACGAATCCGGCTCGCGGTTCGACGAATGCTCGAACGCCGCCTGCCAAACGTCATCGTCCTCTCATTCGCGGAAGTCACCCCACAGACCCAGGTTGAAGCGGTCGGAAATATCGAGGTAAACGTTGGAAACGAAGCGATTCATCGGTAACGACATGTCCAGGATCTTCGCCCGCGTGCGGCGTGAGCTTGGCGACGACGCCATCGTTGTGCAAACGCGTTCGCTCCTCCGGGATGGCGCTGATCCGCTCATCGAGGTCCTCGCGGGGGCATCCGGTGGCGGCGACGACGCCCTCACGCTCGCTCTGCAAAAGGTCATGGTCGAAAGCACGCTTGCCCGTGTTGAAGGCGCTCCCTCGGTCCGCCTGACTGTTGGCGATCTGGAGGAAATTGCGTCCCGCGAAGAGGCCGATTGGCATGCGCTCCAGGAGTTCGACCTCGCAATCGGCGAGGATCTGGTGGAGCCATCCGCGGTTCCTGATTGGCTCGAAGGCTTCGTCAGCACCTCTGGCCAGGACCGGGTCCCGGCGCGGCTGCCAATGGCCCGAGGCACCGAGGATCCCCTTGCCGGCCTGCTGCCCTTTGCCGCCCCGACTGTGCTCCCTCCGCCTCCCGTTCAGTGGGCTCCCCGGCCCCGCATCATCACGCGCGGCCGCCCGCTGGAGCAGACCGCGGACGCCCCCTGCGTGGAGGAAGCTCCCGCAGCCTGGCGCGCGCGATCATTCAGTCCGGTGGAACCGGGAAACGCGGGTGGGCTCGTGGCACGCGGCTTCTCTCCCGAAGCCTCCCGTCGCATCGCCGAGGCGGCCCCTTCCACCGCGACACCGCAGCAATGCCTCGAAGCGGCACTTGCCGCTGCCGACGTGTCCTATCCCAGCGAAGGCCGCACCGCTGTTATCACCATCCAGGGGGCTGCCGGTTCTGGGCGCACCACCGCCCTCATGCGTATGGCCCTGGACTGTGCCGATTCCGGCCGGGAGGCGATTCTCGTCGCGGCTGACTCATCTCACGCCGGCGGCCGTGCCCAGGTCCATGCCTATGGCGAGGCAATCGGCCTCACCGTGTTCGATGCCTTCGGCCCCCACGATGTCGTCCACGCCGTTTCACGCGCCCCGAAGGGGGCATGCATCTTCATCGATGTTCCCGCGGGCCGTTGGTCACCACCCGCGATCCCCTCGGTGGATCATTATGTGTACATCGCGATTCCCGCCCACTGGCAGCCGAGCGCCGTGGAAACCGCCATTGCCGAATTCGACCCGGCCTTCTGCGCTGGCGCCGTCCTGACAGGCGTCGATATGGCAACCGCGTTGACCCCCGCAATCTCGATTGTTGTCGAGTCACGGCTCGGCATCGCTTTTCTCTCTTCCGGCAGGGACATCGCCACGGGCATAGGGATAGCCGACCCGTTCACGCTTGCATCAGGGGTGTTCACTACGATTTCACGGGAGACGACCAATGGGCGCCTTGCCGTTACCGCGTAAGAATCCATTCATGGCACAAGGGCTTCTCCCTGGCATCACCCTGCAGCTCGATGTCTCGTCTGGTGGCGAAGGGGAGTCTCACGTCTCCCGAGTCGAGGAAGTGGACGCGGGCCGCATCGAGATTCTCGTCCCCATGCGAGGCTTGCGCCCACGCCCTTTCCCGGCTGGCACCCTGGTCCATGCGCACTACACCCACCAGCAGAAACGCTGGCGTTTCATCACCGAAGTGCAGGGCCATAGCCTCGACGGTCTCTACGAATACCTTCGCCTGCCGGGTGCCATCGAAAGCACGGAACGGCGGCGGAACTTTCGCCTGCCAACCGCGCTCAAGCCGGAATCGCTTTACCGGCTTGTTGTCGATGCTGAATCGCCGGAACAGGTGCCAATCGAGGGGTCCATCGTCGATCTGAGCGAAGGGGGGTGTTGCATCAGCACCCGTGGTTTCGCCCAGCCTGGCGAACGCCTCGGACTTCATGCGGCCCTTCCCGAGGCCGGCGAAATCCACGCCCGGATGCGTGTAAGCATCGTTGGGGAGCCGACGACTGGAAATCGCAACCGCCGGCTCCATTGTGAGTTCACGGATATTTCGCGCATCCATCGCGACCTCATTGCTCGCTACATGATGCGCCGCCAACTCGAGATGCGGCGAAGGGGTCAGCTGTGATGCTTCGCTCGTACACGATCGCCCGCTACGGCATTTACGCGGCCGCAACGATTGCCCTTGTAAGCGTATGGATGGGCACGCGCTCCGGGGCTGCCCTGGACTACGCACTGCTACGCGCGGTGTTCTTCTTCGTCATCGTGGCCGCGCTCGGGCTCGGCGCCGAAGGCGTGCTGTTGCTCACACCAATACCGCCCCCAGCCCCCAGCGCGGCTGAAAAACACCAGGAATCGAATGACTAACGAGTTGAAGGAGTGCCTCTATGGCCGTGGCAAGTGAACTTCGCACAGGGTATCCCGCTTCCGAGCGTGATGCGGCAATCCAACAGTACGCACCGCTTGTGAAGTACGTCGTTGGCCGGCTGGCCATTGGCCTTCCCGCGATCCTGGACTACGAGGATATCCTCAGTTACGGCACCATTGGCCTCATCGAAGCGCTCGACCGTTTCGACAACACCAAGGGTGTCAAGTTCGAGACCTACGCGATCAGCCGCATCCGTGGTTCGATAATCGATGCCCTCCGTGCCCTCGATCGCCTCCCCCGTTCCGTCCGCCAGAAGGCAAAGAAGCTTGAACAGATCCACGTCAGCTTCGCCCTGGACAACGGCCGCGAACCCACCGACGCGGAAGTCGCCGAGGCAATGGGCCTCACCATTGCCCAGTACAACCAGACTCTCGTCGATTGCAGTTGGGTCACCGTCTCACTCGATGGACTCCTCGACCGGGACAACAACGACGATGGCTCGGCGCCGACGGAATTGCCCGCTGACCCCAACGAAGAAGACTTCACCCAGCGGCTCGAAAAGCGCCAACTCGTCGATGCCCTTACGGGCGCGGTGAAGCAGCTCCCCGAGCGCGAATGGCTCATTGTCAGCCTCTACTACCGCGACGAAATGACGATGAAGGAGATCGCCCAGATCCTCGAAATATCCGAATCACGAGTCTGCCAGCTCCATGGTCGCGCGCTGAGCCGCCTGCGGGCCCGCCTCTCGCGCGAACGCACCGCATAAGGGGACCAACTCCGATGAACGACGCTGTCGCACTGCTCGCAATTTCCCAACTGGTCTGCCTCGGAGCGATCTTCTATCTCTACACCCAGGTCCAGCAGATGAAGAAGCTCGCCCCGAAGCGCCGCGAACCTACTACCCGTGTCCACCGCATGCCTGGCCCGGCTGAAGTCGGCAGTCATGCCACAGCCCGCGCGGCGCGCGCGGCCTACGCCCAGCCCGTCTCGCGGTCAGCCTCCCAGTCCTCTCCCGCCCGGCCGGACATTGCCTCGCTCGTCGCCCGCGCCGATGGCGCGATCGACGTTTCCATGCTCGCCCGCCGAATGCACAAGAGCGAAGACGAGATTCGCCTGCTCCTTCGCCGCCAGGGGTTGGCAGGCTAGTGCGCCGCACGATTCTTGGCGGCATTTGCGCAGTGCTGGTCGCACTTGCACTGGCGCGCGGTGGACAACCGAACGTCCACGCGAACGGCGTGCCCCAGCTCGTTAAGTTGACGTACCTGGACGGCGTCTCCAATTTCGGGCCGAAAGACGGAGAGGGAGTGCTGGAGTTCAGCTTCGCGGAGGCCTACGCGCGCGTCGATGTAAAGAACCTGAAACCCATGGACGGCTACACCTTCGAGGGTTGGCTTGAGGGTCCGGGCGCACCCCTTTACGTCGGCAAGATAGCCGTCAATGCCTCGGGTATCGGCACCCTCAGCACAAAGCTCAGCGGCCTCTCGTCCTACAACTTCAACGTGTTTGTCGTTGCGGCCCGGAAAACTGGGTCCCCGGACGGCCAACGGCCGTCAGAGACATCGATAGCAGGCCGATTTACGGTCATCGGAGATGACGGTAAGTCTCCGAGCGGGGGCGACGTAAGGCCCGCTAGCCTTCCCGACACGGGCGAGAAGCCGCCTATGTCCACGAGCCAGCGGGTTGGCCGCACGCTCACCATCACCGCCGCCTCGGGCGGCCTCGCGTTCGTATTCTTTCGCGTTTTTCGCCGCCGGAGGGTCACAGATGATTAAGGGTCTCTATAGCGCCTTCACCGCAATGGAAGCAGCCTGGCGCTACCAGGATGTCGTCTCCAACAACATTGCCAACGCCGATACCATCGGGTACAGGCGCGAATTTGCGACTCAGGAGTCGTTCGCCGACGTCCTGCTGTCGCAATCCACGCCCGTGGCGGCGCCTCTCCCGATCCGGATCCAACAGATAGTCGGCCAAATTGGCACGGGTGCGTTCGTTTCCGGATTCGCCACCGACTTTCAGGCCGGCGTCAGCCTGCCCACCGGACAGGAACTCGATCTTGCTGTGAATGACGGTTTCTTCCAGCTGGAGAGTCCCGACGGCACCATTTTCGCCACCCGCGATGGACGTTTCGACCGCGATGGCAACGGTGACCTCGTATCGAGCCACGGCTACTACGTGCTCGATGAGAACGGCCAGCATATCAATTTGCCTCCCGAAGCCGTTTCCGTCGCGGTAGACGGCACAATTGCCGTGGGTGGAAACGAAATTGGCCGCATCGGCATCGTCGATTTCACGCCGAACCAACTCACACGGGCCGGCGAAGCCTACTTTACCGCCCAGGGCCCCGGACAGCCCACAATCGGCAGCCCGGGACTGATGCAGGGCTTCCTCGAAGGCTCCAACTCAAGCGTCGTCGAAGAGATGACATCGCTCATGGCCGTTCAACGCGCCTATCAAGCAAATCAGGCAGTCCTCGCAAAGCTCGATGGGACCCTCGACTTGGCGGCCGGCCAATTGGGGACCCTCTAATGCCATCAATTCTCGGCTCCTCATCCAGTGGGCTGGTCAGAGCCCAGGACGCACTCGACGTCGTTGGTCACAACCTTGCCAACGTCAACACGTACGCATACAAGAAGGTCCGGCTGGTCTATGAAGGCCGTCCCATGCCCCAGGTCGATCCTGATGCGGCCAGGCTTGGTGTCGCCGAGGCAACCCAGGACAGGATCTTCTCCCAGGCGATGGTGCAGATTACTGAGAACCCCTTTCAGTTTTCCATCGAAGACGACGCATTTTTTCGATTGCAGGACTACGACGGCACCACGGTCTACTCCCGCTTCGGGAATCTCGAGACCGACTCGGCCGGCAACGTTCTCGCGTTCAAGGGCCGCCTCCTGCAGCCTCCGATAACGATACCCGCCCTCTGGACACAGCCAGCTATCGACGAAGCGGGCGTGGTGAGCGCTATCGACTTGAACGGCGAACGCCAGAACCTTGGCCAATTGACCCTGGCGAAGTTCCCGAACCCGCAATCGCTCGAAGCGCTTGGCGATGGCCTGTACGTTGAATCCGCCAATACCGGCGGGATTACGGTTGGCAGTGGCGGATCCGAGGGTTTCGCCGCATTGCGACCGGGCGCACTCGAAGGCTCCAATGTGGATGTGGCTGAAGAGTTCACAAACATGATCGTTGCCCAGCGAGCCTACGCGTTCGCCGCCAAGACATTCTCCGTCGCCGACCAAATGCTCGCTCTTGCGGCGAACATCACCCAGTAGGAGCACTATCCATGGTACGCATCGATGGCCTGAATCTTTCCGGCGCCAACCTCAAACCCGCGGGGGCGGCTGGAGCGGGTGGTGTTGGCTCATCCGGCAACTCGGCGGAATCAGAAGCGGTCCTCAAGGCTCGCGGGCGCCAGGACGTTCTGAATCTCTCGGACCGAGGGCGGATCGTGGCTGAGGCCGCCCGAGCGGTCGCCATCTCGCGAGACGTCCGGACCGAAAAAGTTTCCGCCCTGAAGGCCGCCATCGCCAACGGGACCTATAGCTCGAACGCCCGCGAAATAGCGGAGCGCCTCGCCGCAAACGGGATCGGGACCTAATACCGTGGACAAGCGCGCACTCCTCTTCACCGAAATTCTCGGCATTCTTCGCGAAGAAGAAGAGGCCCTGACTGGCCTCGTTTCGCTCGCGATTGAGGAACAGAGCGCGCTTATCGATTCCGACTTCGAGCGCATCACACAAGTCTCCAACCGGATGATGGAAGCGGCCGCCGTTGTCGAGCGCTTCGAAACCCGGCGCTTGAGTCTTCTCACGTCACTCGATGCAGGCGGCCTCTCACTGGAAGAACTCCAGCCCGTGGCGGATGAACTTGGAGTCAGCGGTTTCACGAGTGTGCGCATGAAACTGCGCGCCACGGCCCAAGAACTCAAGACCACACAGGAGCAGAACGCCCGGCTCTTGCTCCACGCCATCAAACTGCGCGACCGCTGGGCGAACCTTCTCGGAGGGCTCGTCGCTCCCGGCTATGGGAGCGATGGCCGCCGCGATGCCGGCAATTCACGAGGCACCGTTTCCCGAACCGCCTAGGAGCTTGCCGTGGGTCTCTCTCTTGGTCTCGATACCGCCGTCAAGGCACTCCGCGCTCATCAGCTCGCCGTGGATGTCGCTTCGCACAACATCGCCAACGCACAATCGCCGGGATATTCCCGCCAGCGAGTGCTCCTCCGCCCGGTCGGCATCAACGGTTCTGACCGATCTTCGCGCGATGGCCTTCTCGGGCGGGCCGGCTTCGGCGTCGATGCGAAAGACGTCAACCGCATCCGGGACACGTTTCTCGATTTCCAGGTCCGCCAGAGCCTCTCAAGCCAGGCCCATTTTTCCGCCCTTTCCACCCCCATCAGTAACGCTGAAGTCGTCTTTAACGACCCATCCGATGACGGGATCTCCGCGCTCCTCGGCAAGTTCTGGGCAGCCTGGCACGATGTCGTCAACGAACCCGAAGCCCCCGCTTCCCGCACCGCGCTCGTTCACGCCACTGCTACGTTTACGACGCGCGTACGAGCCGCACATGACCAACTCACGCAGCAACGTACCGACCTTAACGTGGCGGTTGCCGGCATCGGCGAGCAGATCAACGCGAAGTCGTCCGAGCTCGCCACGCTAAATCTTCAGATTACGCAAGTCGAACTCAACGGCGACATGGCGAACGATCTTCGCGACCGGCGCGACCTCATCCTCGATGAACTGTCCAAACTCGGAAACATCACCTACTCCGAGGCCCAGGATGGTTCGATGGCCGTCTACCTGGGCAGCCACGAGCTTGTCTTCGGCACCTCGTTTCGCGCCGTACAGACGGTCGCATCCATCGCCGAGCCTGGAATGGTCAACCTTCAGTTCGCCATCGACAACAGCGCCGTCACAGTGTCAGCGGGACAGCTTCGCGGAGTGCTCGACGCTCGTGACGTGGCCCTGCCGGAACTCATCGCCAAGCTCAACACGTTCGCCAGTGGCCTCATCAATTCCATCAACTCCATCCATCAAGCTGGTTACGGCCTGAACAACGCCACTGGCCTTACGTTCTTGACTGGCAGCGATGCCTCGAACATCGCGATCAACGCGGCACTTGTCGCCAGCCCGCAATCGATCGCGGCCGCTTCGGCCGCCAATCAGCCCGGAAGCGCGGCCATCGCATTGGCTATCGCCAACATTCAACAGGCGCCGAACATGCTGGCTGGATTGGCCTCCGGCAACCTGGTGTTGAACGAATCATTGAGCGCCGGCAATACCGCCTCCGGCATCACCCTCGGTTCCGGACTGCAGCCCGGTACGTACTACATGGTCGCCTCCGGCCCAAACGTCGAACTTCGCTACGGTTCGTCGGCGGGGCCAATCGTCGGCACCGCTACCCTTGCCGCGATTGCGCCGCCCGGCGGGACAATCGCCTTCACGAACGGCGCGAACACTGTCGCAACCATCGCGGTGACTTC
>JANPDX010000128.1:0-2387 GCA_031431695.1 Dehalococcoidia bacterium | reverse complement strand
ACATCCCGAGCTGCTTCGACGCGCCGCGCGGGCTGCACTCTCGCAAGCCGGATGAGGCTTACGAAATCATCCGCGCCATCAGCCCGGGGCCGCGGCTGTCGATGTTCGCCCGTGAACAGCGCGCGGGCTTTGACCTCTGGGGGAACGAAGCTATGGGCGAGGATGCAGCATGAACCGCACGGTTAAGTGCGGCCATTGTTTCCAGGCAGGAGGGACCCTTTGCTCTGCAGGGGATAGCCGGTTGGTGCATCCGAGGTGTCGTGCAATTTACGAACTGGGCCATGCATCAGACGACTCAGGTCAGGACGGTACGGGGCGAGAGGCAGCGGGTTCAGTCCGAGCGCAACAAGAGCCTCGTCCAGCTTCCGAACTAGCGCAGCGACGTCAACGTCGTCGGGAAAGGGCAGGCCTCCCTCGATGAGGTCTCCCACAAGGTAGGTGGTAGTCATGCTCCGACCGCCATCAGTTCCCAGTGACGCGCCGGCACCTCCATGTACTCGATGGAGAACCCCTGGCGATCGTCGCGCAGAGAGAACCCAGCCAACGCGTGCAGAGGCCTGCCCCACTTATCCCGGAAGCGTATCGTCTCGTGTATCTCGAGCTCCTCGCCTGTGATGAGCTTGCTGATACCTTCCAGCCTCGTGATGTCGACCGGGTCGTGGGGGTCGGTGAACAGGAGTTCGTTGAAGCGCTTCCCGATCACATTGCCCACCTGGTAGCCGAGGGTGCAGACGAGGTCGTCTGGCATATCCGTGATGACGCCGAGTCCATCGGTCTCGATGACGCCACCGCTATCCTTCAATGGCTTGCGCTCCGGTGGCTGGACGACGATGCCGGCCAGGTTGCCGTCGATTCCAGTGTCCGCGTTCCAGGTGCCGATGATCGTGCCGCGTTGCATTGTCTGCACCTTGAGCGCGTGCATGCGCTCGTCGAATGCTTTCTCGGTGTGGATGATGTCCTTGCGCCGCGACACCATCGCTTCCAGATCCGCCCGGGCTTGCCGGGCGCCGGCAAGGTGAGGGCAGTCTTCATGGCTGCCAGTGTCGCTCAATGGATCCGCGTGGCCGGCGTGCGTTTGCACGATGGGCCGACTGGACCCACTGGAATCGTCGCCGCGCTCGGTGATTCTGCGGTGCTCATGGGACCAGGTCCGCCCCCCAGGCTTTCTCTCAGCCGCGCGCGGGCCGACCGTAGGTCCGCACCGGATGCCTTACCTCGTCGCCGACAGGGCCGTCACTACTCGAAGGCCCGCTCCGGAGCGTTTCCCAAGACCGCGGCGGGACCTCGCAGGTCCGTTCCCCAGTGGTTCGTCCGTCGGTGCGCAAGTGTTATCGGATCCTACGGCCAAACGACCGGGTGCGACGCCGCCCTGCTCACAGTTGACCACGAACCCGATGCAAGTCTGGAACGCCGGTTCCGACGTGGACTGCATCCGGACGAAGAAGTAGCGCAGGATGCGGCTGTAGCTCTGAACGGTCCGCATCGAGCCAGTGCGTCGGTGCTTCTCGGCCAGGAACGCATAAAGAGCGGATTCCCATGGTGAGGGGTCGGTCGTTTCGGGCAGCAGGTACGCGTTCGTGTTCATCCGTGACACGAACGCGTAGGTTCCACGACAAAGCAACTCCTCCGGTCGCGGTCGCCGGGTCCTAGATTGGGCGATGACGAAGCTGGACTAAGATTCGCGGCAAAGGCAGGTCCAAATGAAGTTTTTCGCCATCGCCCCGGTCACCTGCGGCAGCCACGCAAACGGAATCCCGGTCGCGTTGGCCTTCCACGACTCAGGCTATGTGGTTCGCCTTGTCTGCCCGACTTGCGAGCGTGTTTGGGATGACATGTCGGCCCTCAACAACCCCTTAACCTTCGAAGACTCATTTCAATCCGGCGCGCCAGCCGATGAAGTTGCGCCATTTGACCGCTGGCCTGGCTTCCACGACTACCTAAACTCGCCCTAGAGGGAACGGGGGGACCGGGTCGTTCGTCCTGAACACGATGCCTACTTCGTGGTGAACCCGAATTCTATCCACAAGTTGTAGAATCAGTGTTCCGCAGGAGAGTGAGCGGCATGACCCAGTTCGAACTCCTCGATCCAGACGACGCACCGTCAGCGGATGTCTCGCTCCGGGCCAGCGGGCGTCCCGCGAAAGATGCCATGGCGCCGGTTGGCGCCGACTCTCAGAAGACGAAGACGAAGGGCGCTAAGAACGGCAAGGGTGACCTTGGGTTCGAGGCGAAGCTGTGGAAGGCCGCCGATGCGATGCGCGGCAACATGGACCCCGGCGAATACAAGCACATCGTGCTCGGGCTAATCTTCTTGAAGTACATCTCGGATGCATTCGAGTTGCGGCAAGGGGTCCTGATTGCAGAGGTGAGCGACCCGGACAATCCGA
>JANPDX010000127.1:0-1843 GCA_031431695.1 Dehalococcoidia bacterium | reverse complement strand
AGGGCCGAGCCTGGGTCGAAGAGCATCACGGCCTCGATCGCGTCGTCTCTCGTGTCGAGGAAGTTGCCAAAGCGGTTGTTGCTGGAGAGGCTATCCCCCAGGCTCCGGCGGCCTGATGCGGTTCGTTCAGGTCAATGACATTGCCTCAGTCGCCAGCGAGTTGGCGATCGCCCTGCGTAAGCGCGGCCACGAAGTTGATCTGCTGTATCCGAAGCTCTATGGCGCCGGGCTTCCGCCCTGGTGGAAGCTCGCCATAGTGCCGCTCCGTTTCGGCGACTGGGCCCGCCTTGCCTGGAAGCTTCGGCAGGGTAAATACGACGCTGTCCACATTCACTACGCCTACCTCGGCATTGTCGGCCTCCTCGCGGGCGTGCCGTACGTCCTCCACTGTCACGGCGATGACGTCCGCGATGTCTCCCGGAGGGTCTGGGCGCCCGTTATCCGGCTGGCCATCAAGCGCGCCCGCCACGTCTACTACTCCACCCCGGACCTGCGCGTACCGCTCTCCGAAATCCGGACCGACGCGGAGTTCCTTCCGAACCCGATAGACATCGAAACGTTCCATCCGTTCCCGTTACCCGCGGACGCCGAGGACGTGCTGGTCGCCTGTGCCCTCTCGGAAAACAAGGGCGTCGCGAACATCCTCGATGCCTGCCGTGCGCTTCATCGCAGCCGCCCCGCGGTCCGGATTACGGCCGTAGCGGGCGGTTCGGGTTCCACGGAGGCGGAGGCTCTGCCGAACGTGTTACTCCTCATGCACCAGCCGCGCGCAAAACTCCCGGTACTTATGAGCCGCCATCGCGTCATCATCGGGCAGGTACACCAGGGTGCGGTGGGCATGGTCGAGCTGGAGGCGATGGCCTGTGGCCGGCCGGTCGTGAGCTGGTTCACCTATGCCGATGCCTACGCCGAGCCGCCTCCGTTCGTTATCGCCCACTCTGGCGGCGAGATTGCCGATGCCGTCTCGCGGCTCCTGGACGACGACGTGGAGTGGGCAAGAATCTCGCTGGCCGGAAGGGCCTGGGTGGAGCGGAACCACAGCGCCGCCCAGATGGCCGAACGCATCGAGGCGCTCGCGGAGCAGTCCGTTCGTTGACCGCATAGCGAGCGCTGCTAGGGTGGAACTATGAGCACCCCGATTGCACACGGCCGCCTGGACGAGGTTTCGCTCGAACTGCCGGCACGGCCGCTCGTTTCCATCGTCATTCCCTGCCTCAACGAAGAGCACTACATCATTGCGTTGCTTGATTCGCTGGCGGCCCAGGATTACGGCGCAGACGGCATCGAGGTGCTGGTCTCTGATGGCGGCAGCACGGATAGGACGCGGGACCTCGTGCGCGAATACCCCTCGCACTTCGCTCGCCTGGAACTTGTTGATAACCCCGGCCGGATTACCGTTGCGGGCCTCAACGCGGGCATGGATGCGGCGCGCGGCGACTGCTGGATCATCATCGGGGCGCACAGCAAAGTCCGTATCGACTTCGTCCGCGAGTCCGTCGATGCACTGCGGCGCACCGGCGCGGCCTGTGTCGGTGGCCCAATCGAAACCATCGGCGAAGGCACGATGGGCCTTGCGATCGCGGCTGCCATGTCATCGCCGTTCGGTGTGGGCAACGCCAAGTTTCGCTACGCGGAAGAAGAGGGCGAAGTCGATACCGTCCCGTTCGGCTGCTATCACCGCCAGGTGTGGGAAGTTATCGGACGTTTCGATGAGACGGTCGATGGCGCGGACGAGGACAGCTACAACCAACGCATCATCGAGGCTGGCGGAAGGATTTGGCTGACGCCGGCCATCCGCAGCACCTACTACCCGCGCAAGACGTTCAAGGCCCTGGCGAAGCAA
>JANPDX010000126.1:0-12421 GCA_031431695.1 Dehalococcoidia bacterium | reverse complement strand
GAGGGACTTCGCGAGGCGTGGACGGTTCAGTGCGGCACTGATGGCATTCACGAGTCCCGTGTTGTTCCACGGTGGCGCCCCGACGAAGAACGAACTCATCACGATTTCGCGCTCGTAGCGTTTCGAAGTGCTGGCAGAGAGGGAAACGGCTGCCCTATCTCGCCGATCGCGGAGGATTGCTTCGTCGAGCGAGCCGTCCGCGAATCGTTTCGCGGCGTCCGACGGTTCGATGACGTGCAATGCATCCAGCAGCGGCTTGCGATGGCCGAAACGCCAGGCCGTGAACGTCACTCCGTCGTCGGCCCAATCGAAGGTCCATGGACCGGAGCCAATGACGTGGTCCGAGTCCGCCTTCGACCAGAGTCCGGCATAGGCAGCAACCGCCTCGGGCGCCTGGATGAGCGCAAACTCGCTCGCAAGTGTGTCCATAAGGAACGGGTCGGGGCGCTTCAGGCGGATGCGGACCTGTCCGGCTGCTGAAGAGTCGATCGATTCCCAGGAAGCGTAGGTGTGGTAGCGCTGCCCGACCGGTGCCTTCCCTGTCGACGCGATGTCGAGCGTCCGTTTGAAGTGCGCCACGACGTCATCAGCGGTCACGCGACGACCATTGAGCGGCGGCTTAGCCTGCCAGGTCGCAATGGGATCGAGGTGAAAGATAGCGGTCAGCGGGTCCGGCGTTTCCCAGCGTTGGGCGAGATCGGCGCCAATCGTCTGCGAGGCAGGATCAGTCCACTGCACCAATCGTGAGTGCGTCCGGCCGAGGATCTCGACAACGGAAGACTCGCCGGTCAGCTGGGCATCGAAGGTATCGACGTTCAGGCGGCCGGGAGCCGTGATGGTCTGGGCGCCACCGGGCCGGGGCGAGGTTGGGGTTGGCACCGATGTGGGCGAAGAGGTCGGGCCTGGCGCAAGCGCGGGCTGGACTCGCGGCTCGCCACCACGTTTCGCGACGATCGCAAACGTGCCCGCAGCGGATGCAGCGACACTCGCCGATGTGCCCGCTATAAACGCGCGCCGCGAGATTCGCCGGGTCACCGCGACGCGGCTCCGTGCGCGTGCAGGTCCTTTTGGAGGAGCGATGCGTCGGGGCTGAGACAGCACTCCATTGCTTCGTGAAGCGCTGGAGTTTCAGGTTGGAGGGTGACGTGACCGATACCGAACCGGTCGCGGAACAGGGTTGCGAGGTCGGTGAGGATGTGTTCAGTGCAATTCACGTCGCTCAGTTCAACGTGGGCGCTGAGGGCCGGGAAGGACGGCGCGATAGACCAGACGTGGACGTCATGAAGCGCGAGAACCCCTTCGACATCGCAGGCGGCGGCCTGGATAGCTTCCGGATCGAGCCCGGCGGGGGCGCTTTCGAGGAGGATGTCGGCGGCGACTTTCAGGAGACTCCATGCGCGAGGCACGATCAGCGCGGCGATGAGGAGTCCTGCGATGGCGTCGATGCCCGCCCAACCGCCGAAAGCGATGATCGTCGCCGAAACGACTACCGCCACCGAACCGGCCGCATCGACGGTGGCTTCAAGCGATGCCGCTCGGACATTGAGGTTTTGGCTGCCGTGGCTGTGAAGGATTCGGACGACAGCAAGGTTTACCAAAAGACCGGCAAAGCCAACAACGATGACCGGGGTGGTCTCGACCTCCGGGGTAGCGCGGAGGTGGTTCACCGATTCGAAGGCGATGTAGCCGGCGATGGCCGCCAGAAGGACTACGTGGATAGGAACAACAAGGACTTCAAAGCGCGCGAACCCGTAGGTGTGCCGTCCGCCCGCCGGACGCCGGGCGAGGGTGGCCGCACCGAGCGCGAGGATCAGACCACCCGAGTCGGCGAGCATGTGGCCGGCATCGGAAATGAGTGCCAGCGAATTCGTCATGAAACCTGCGACGGCTTCGATGATGACGAAAGCGGCGGTGACAAGAAGCCCGGCAAAAAGGGCGCGGCGGGCCTGCTCAGTGTGCGTATGCACCAATCCATGCTAGCAGAGGCGGCGGATGGTACAGTTTGCGTTCGGGCAGACGCAGAGTTGCCCGGCCGAGGTTTACGGGCCTGCCCGGAGAACTTTCTGGTCTAACGGCCGCCGTTGCCGATGAAATCCAGCCCCTGCTGAAGATTGGGGACGGTTCTCTGCGCCTCGGGCTGCCGGAGACCGCCCGGGCGCCGGTGGCAGCCGCGATAGCCCGGAACTCCCAGGGCCCGGTCCTGCTCGTGGTTGCGACCCCGGCGAAGTCCCTTACCCTGCACGAAGAACTGGGGATGTTCCTGGCCGCCGTGCCACTCGCGCGGCTCCCCGAGCGTGAGTCGCTGCCGTACGAGTTTGTTCGAGATGACCACGCGCTGGCGATCGAACGGAGCCATGCGCTTGGCCTGCTTCGGGAAGCGTCGCCGGCACTCGTCGTCGCCTCGTGGGCGGCACTTTCGGAACACTGTGCGGGGCCCCAGGTCGAACGCGAGGGCATCACCCTCACGACCGGCGGCCGTACGAACCCGGCGAGCCTGATGTCCGCGCTCGAATCGGCGGGCTACGCGGTGGAGGCGCTCGCAGACGCGCCCGGGACTGCTTCGCGCCGGGGCGGCATCATCGACATCTTCCCGGCGACTTCCGAGCGGCCGTTCCGCGTGGAGTTCCTTGGCGACGATGTGGAGAGCATTCGCGAACTTGACCTATCGACGCAGCGAAGCGTCTCGCGGCTCGACCGGTTGCATGTCCCGCCGGCCGCTGCGAATTCTTCGGAGGCGCGTGAAGAAGCCCAACAGATGCTTTCTCGCCTGAAGGCAACGGGTGACGTCGCTGAAACGGTCGTCGAGCAACTTCAACTGCTGGCGGACGGATACCGGAGCGACTACGCGAGATTCTTCGAGCCCGTGCTTTACGAAAGCACCGCACTGACGCACCTCCACGGCGCCTCGGTTGTTGTTTTCGATGAGCCAGACGAAGGCGAGACCGCACTGGCGACGGTGATCGCACACGAGAGCCGCACCCGCGCCGAACTCGAGGGACGCGGCATGCTTCCCCATGGGCTGCCGAATCTGAGGATCGGTTCCGACAGGCTTCGCGAGGGCCTCGCTCAGTTCGGGACAGTCGAGCTCCAGCGTTTCGGGACGGAAGAGCTTGGAGCAAAACGGCTGCCGATGGCGGTGACGGCCAGCTTCGCCGGGAAACTGCGGACATTGGCCCAACAGGCGGGAGCGTGGGCGAAACAGGGCCGGGCGGTTGCCATTGTTTCGCAACAGGCGCTCCGGCTGGCGGAACTGCTGGATGAAGAAGGCATTAAAACGACCAAGCTGCGAAGCCTTGGTACGCCGCCTGTCCCTGGCGAAGTAGTTCTCATCCCGGCTGCTCTTGGCGGTGGTTTTACGCTCGGAGAATCGCTGACGGTGGTGGCGGATTCGGAGATTTTCGGCTTCCGCAAGCGGCGGCGGCCGACCCGAACCCGGCAGGGGATCCGAAGTGACCTGGTCTCCACGCTGGAGGTCGGCGACTACCTCGTTCACGCCGACCACGGCATCGGGCGGTATTCGGGGCTCATTCGCCGCTCCGTTGACGGTGTCGAGCGTGAATACCTCGAGCTGCAATACGCGGAGAGTGACCGGCTCTACGTTCCCGCTGACCAACTGGAGTCGGTATCGCGTTATGTTGGGCCGACCGACCACCCGCCGTCGCTGACGAGGCTTGGATCGCAGGACTGGGCGAGGGCGAAGCGGCGAGTGAAGCAGGCGGTCGTAGAGCTCGCGCAGGAGCTACTCGACCTGTACGCGCGACGGGAACTGGCCCGCGGCCACGCATTCGCGGCCGATAACGCCTGGCAGATGGAGATGGAGGCGGCATTCCCCTTCGTGGAGACGAACGACCAGCTCGCGGCGATCTCCGAAGTCAAAGCCGACATGGAAAACGTGAAGCCCATGGACCGCCTGATTTGCGGCGATGTGGGATACGGAAAAACGGAAGTCGCGGTGCGAGCGGCGTTCAAAGCCGTTATGGATGGCAAGCAGGTCGCAATCCTCGTGCCAACGACAGTGCTGGCGGAACAACACGGCGCAACGTTTCGCGAACGAGTCGCCGGATTTCCGGTGCGCGTTGAGGTTCTTTCACGGTTCAGGAGCGAACAGCAGCAGCGCGAGATCGTGAAAGGCATCGCCTCAGGCGAGGTCGATATCGCCATTGGGACGCACCGGCTGGTGCAGAAGGACGTGGCATTCAAGGACCTCGGGCTGGTCATTATTGATGAGGAGCAGCGGTTCGGGGTCTCGCACAAGGAGCGGCTGAAGCAGATGCGTTCGGAAGTGGACAGCCTTGTCCTTTCGGCCACGCCCATCCCCCGGACGTTGCAGATGTCGCTCGTTGGTATTCGGGACATGAGCACCGTGATGACTCCGCCCGAGGAGCGGCAGCCGATCCGCACCTACGTCTTGCAGTGGGACGACGAGTTGCTTCGGGAGGCAATCGACCGCGAACTGCAGCGCGGCGGGCAGGTGTACTTCGTACACAACCGGGTCCACAACATCGAGCGGATAGTCACCAGGCTGCGGGAGATTGTCCCCGAGGCACGGATAGCTGTCGGACACGGGCAGATGCACGAGGATCAACTTGAGCGCGTGATGATGGAGTTTTCGGCCGGCGACCATGACGTGCTGGTCTGCACCACGATTATCGAAAGCGGCCTCGACATCCCGAACGCGAACACGATCATCATCAACGACGCGAACCATCTCGGACTGGCCCAGTTGTATCAGCTACGCGGGCGCGTTGGGCGTTCGGCGAACCGTGCCTATGCATACCTGCTGTACGACAAGAGCAGGGCGATGAGCGAGACCGCCCAAAAGCGGCTCGAAGCCATCTTCGAAGCGACCGAACTTGGTGCCGGGTTCCAAATCGCGCTCCGAGACCTGGAGATTCGCGGGGCCGGGAACGTCCTCGGTAACGAGCAGAGTGGGCATATCGCCGCTGTTGGGTTCGACATGTATTCGAAACTGGTGGCGGAGGCGGTTTTCGCGATGAAACAGGTTATCGCGCCAGACGCGTCGGTCGGGCCGGCGCTGCAGGCGCCTTCGCCACTGATCGACGTGCCGCTTAGTGCCCACATCCCCGCGGGCTACGTTGAGGACATCCACGCGCGCCTCTCGGTCTACCAGCGGGTCGCCGATATCGAATCAGCGGAAGGCGTGGCGGAGATGCAAGCGGAGCTGGCGGATCGCTTTGGGCCGGTACCTCCGGCCGTGGAGAACCTGCTCTACGTCGCGCTCATCCGGGCGATGGCGCGGCGTGCAAAGGTTGAAAGCCTGAAAACGGACGAGCAGATGTTCCACCTTCGCATCCGGGGAGGAACTCCTCCGGAGATGAAGGACGCCGTGGAGGCGCTGAACCTTAAGAGTGTGCTCGTAGGACCGAACCAGGTGCGTATCGACCGGGTTGGCGCCGGGACGAACTGGATGCCCCTGCTGGCCCGCGTGCTGCGGGCGATGGCGGGCGCGCGTCAGTAGTTGGAGTCTTCCGGGATACTGACTCCCGCGCCGGAAACGACGCGGTCCAACTGGCCAAGAACCACCGACCCGGCAACCGTCGCGACCCCGGCTGCCAGCACGATGATGCCGTTGCGGATCGGCACTGCCAGGACGGAGCGAGTGATGTCACGGAAGCTCGCTTCGAATGGATCGCCGCCGCCAAGGGCTCCGGCGGCAAGCCGGACCAGGAAGAAAAGCAAGACGACGGGGAGCGCTCCGGCCGCGGTAGCCATGCCGATGGAACGCATTCTGCCCCAACCGTCGCCGTTTGCCGCTGCCATCGCCCCGAACACGGCGCATCCAATAACGGCGATGAGCGCGATAGACGTCGCTCGGTCATGGTTCGTGCGCGAAACCTGGGCGACTTCGAGTTCAAGGAGTCCCTGGAGTGAGAACGTTCGTACCGAGCGGTTGCCCGTGCGGTCGAAGGCCTCGACGCCCTCCGCGTAGAGCAGCGCTGAAGAACGGTCGAGGATGAGCGCACGAAGCTGTGCATCGCTGCTCCGGGTCACTTCGTTGCGAGTTAGGACGATGTCAAGCGGGTAGCCGGGGACCGCGAAAGTGGCCTCCTTGCTGTCGGCGGCGGTTTCGCGGAATGCGGGCGCATCGTCGGCGAGCAGCTGATCGATATCGGTGAGCGCTACGAGCCCGGCTTCAAGGACGTTTCGCGCCGAGCCTGGAGACGTGACCTGCCGGCAACTTACGGAGCAGACAAGGATGAACACCGAAATCGCGAGGAGGACGACGACGATCGAGCGCCGGCCCTCGGACGAGGATGTGGCATTGCCGTAAACGCGAGTGCGCACGGACTCTTCGTACTCGTCGGGGTCACGGTAGCGGGCCAGGGGATTACACCAGCCTTACGACGATGGTGCCGGCGATACGGTCGTGGAGCGTGCGGCGGTGGCGGTCGAACGCGGCCCAGATGAATCCAAAGGCAGCAATGACCAGGGATCCGCCCACGGCCGCCCCGGCGATAGCCGAATTGTCGCGAAAGGCGTAGCCAACAATAGCCCCGCCGCAGGCGATGAGGACGTAAACGAGCAGCCCAACCACGCGCGCCATCGCGCCGAGCACTCCGAGCGCATGGCCGTCGGACCGTATGACCATGAGTTGCATCACGGAGGCGCCGATCGTCTGGCCCTTCCATGCGAACCCAATAAAGAAGTAGAGGAGAAGAGCTGGCGGAATCGCTCCGACACAAACCCAGAACCCATTGAGCGCGGTGCTGGAGGGTTCGACCTTTTCGAAATCGGAAGAGATGAGCACGATGAGCGAGCCAACGGTGACGAGGAGCGCGGCGATGATGAACATCACCAGCACATCGAGCGCACCAGCCGCGACCCGCGATTCGAACGAGGCGTAGTGGAGGCGAAACGGTGGCCGGCGGCCGCGGTCTGCATCCTGCATGGTGGTCGCGCTTGCGCTCATAGGCTGTCCACCAGTCTAGGGCGGTGGCCCTAAGGGAGAAGGGAACAGCCCGCGACGTTCTCTTTCCGGCGGACGGGCTACGCTTTAGCGATGACGTTCCGGGTGGTCCGTGCTGCCAATGTGGAGTTTCGACCCTGGCGTCCTTCGGGCTGGACGCTGCTGCTGATTGGCGCCGCGCTCACCGGCATCACCATCGGCCTGTTCCTTGCGGCCTTCATCCCGCGCGGCCCGGTGGGCTCGGACGAATATGTGCTCTGGAAGTGGGAAGCGAACTCGCTGCTCGACAACGTCTTCGCAAGGTTGGGGATCGGCCCGGAGCCGAGTGATGACGACCGTTCGTTGTCGCAGTATTTCAGGATCACGAGCGAGATCCGCTCGGCAGAAGCAGCGGCCATTCCAGACCCTGACCTGCTCGATACCCTCGGGAACGAGCGCGCAACCTACGAAAACGACGTGGAGCGGCTGATCGAGCGGTACATCACGGGAGCAGTCGATGGCGCCGGACTGCAGCGGCGGCTACCGGTGTTCAGCGCCGTGAAGATCACCTGGCCGCCGGTGGATTTCGAGCTCACCAATCCTCCGCAGCTCCTCGTGCGTTCGCCACGGTCCGAGATAAAGCGGGATGGTGACACCCTGCTGAAGAACGACCTAGGTTTGCGCGACATCGAACGGCTGGAAGCGAAAACATCCGCCGAAGACACGGTGAGCATTGTTGTCTCGATTGGGGGGCTTGCTGCTTACCCGGCGATCGTGCGGGACAACCGTTCCTACGATTCAATCCTGGAGACGGCCTCACACGAGTGGGTCCATCACTACCTGGCCTTCTACCCGCTCGGCGAGCAGTGGGGAAAGGGCGGGGACGCCGTAACGCTGAACGAGACGACGGCGAATATCGCTGGCCGCGAGATTGCCAACCTCATTCGCGAGGCGCACCCGGTCGAACTGCAAGATGGCGAGGACGGACGGGCACCCCCGAGGCCAGCGCCGACACTGGATTTCGGCAAAGAGATGCGCGAATTGCGCCTCCAGGTCGATGACCTTCTCCAAGCGGGTGAGGTGACCGAGGCTGAGCAACTCATGGAATCGACGCGGCAGCGGCTCGAAGCCAACGGAATCACGATTCGCAAGCTGAACCAGGCGTACTTCGCGTTCTACGGGACGTACGCGGATTCACCCCAGTCCTCGAATCCAGTCGGTCCGAAGATCGAGCAGGTCTGGGAGAAGACACAGGATGTCGGGCTGTTCTTGCGAGTCATGCGCGAGGTGCGAACCGTGGCGGACCTGGACAAAGTGTTGGTGGGGCTGGGCGGTTAGGGGTCGCGGTAACCGCCCTCGCGGAGATTAAGGCCGGACGTACGTCACCGTTGACAGAAGCGGACTTTGAACTCGAGGAAGACTGACGCCTTCCGCAAACTCTTCGCGGGGCCACCTCCGGACGTCCGCAAACAGGCTCGCGCGGCGTATCGGCTCTTTTCAGCCGACCCGTTCCATCGCAGCCTCCAGTTCAAGCAGTTAGAGGGTTGGGCGAACGTGTATTCAGCCCGAGTCGGTCTGCACTTTCGTGTTCTCGGGATTCGCGAAAACGGTCGCATAACGTGGTTCCGGATCGGCACACATTCCGAATAGCGATGATCAGGTTCTTCGGCGCCGATAACCTGATCATCGCTATTCGGCTGGTGCGGCCACGAAAGAAGCCCCGCTTGCGCGGGGCTTCTTGCTGGTGCGGAGAGCCTGAATTAGCGGGTGAGCCAGGCGAATTGCTGTGGCTTTCGCTGGGCCTTGGCGCTGATCATGATGTTCACGATCGAGGGCTTGTCCGAGTTCGTGGCCGCTTCCAGGGCAGCGCGGAGTTCGCTCGGTTGGGTGACGAAGTAACCCTTGCCGCCGTAGATCTCCGCCATCTTTTCGTAGCGGGCCCTCGGGGTGTAGGCGCTCGGCGGAACCTTCGCCGGGTCGAGTTCGTCCGGGCCGCCGCCGACGCCGTTGTTGTTGATGATGATGAAAACGATGTTGTTGAGGCCGTACCGGGCCGCGGTTTCGACTTCCATGCCGCTAAAGCCGAAGGCACTGTCGCCTTCGATGCAGAAGACCTTCTTATCCGGGTGGACAACCGCTGCTGCGATGGCCTGGCCAAGTCCGACGCCCATGGTGCCGAACGTCCCAGCATCGAGGCGATGGCGGGCGAAGAAGTTCGGCATCAGCGTGCGACCGATGTCCATCGTGCTCGCGCCTTCGTTCTGGATGATGGCGTCTCGCGGGATGAAGTCCCGGATGTCCTTGTAGACGCGGTAGTAGTTCATCGGAGTCGAGTCGTCGGCCATGTACCCCTCGACGGTGGCGGCGTTCTCTTCGATCTTCTTCTTGAGGCCGGTCCACCATGTGGTCTCCGACGGGTACTGCCACGGGTTCGACTTCACGTGGGCGTTGAGCTGACCGGTGATGGCGCGAGCGTCACCGACGAGTGCGACTTCGGTTGGGATGTTCGTCCCGATTTCCTCGGCATTGATATCCATCTGGATGACGCGGACGTTCTGGTCGAAGCGGGGCTTCTGGCCGAAGTGCATCATCCAGTTGAGGCGGGCGCCCATGAGGAGGATGAGGTCGGCGCCGAGGAGGGCCTGCGAACGCGCCGACGCGATGCTGAGTGGATGGTCATCGGGCATGACGCCCTTGCCCATCGGTGAGGCGAGGTAGGGAAGCTGGGTGGCTTCGAGGAATTCGCGCACTTCGCCTTCGGCGCGGGCGTAGGCGGCGCCCTTTCCGACGATCACGAGCGGACGTTCGGCGCTCTTCAGGGCAGCCATGGCCGCCTCGATGCTTTCCTGTGGGGCGAGCATTCGGGGAGCGTCGGGGCACTTCGGAGGAAAGACCAGGTCTTCTTCTTCGACCGAGCCGGTGATGATGTCGCCGGGAAGGTCCAGGTAGACGGCCCCGGGGCGGCCGTAGATGGAGGTGCGGACAGCCTGTTCAACATAGAACGGCAGGCGGGCGACGCTATCGGGGCGGGCGCAGTACTTGGCGTAAGGGCGCGCGGTTTCGATCTGGGGGGCCTCCTGGAAGGCGCCCTGGCCGTTCTGATAGCTGTCGTTGGCGCCACCGATGAGGATCATCGGCCAGCAGTTGGACCAGGCGTTCGCCATGCCGGCGATGCCGTGAATCATGCCCGGGCCCGAAACGCCAAGGCAGACGCCGGGACGGCCGGTCAGGTACCCAACCGCCGCGGCTGCATAACTGGCCGACTGTTCGTTGCGGAAGCCAAGGAACTTGATGCCCTCGCGCTGTGCGTGAACCGCGATTGGGATAACCGGGATGCCGACGATCCCGAACATGTACTCAACGCCCTGTTGCTTGAGCGAGCGGGCGACGATTTGTGCGCCAGTCATTGCTGCCATGGAAAGGCTCCTTGAATCTTCAGGTGGTGTGGAGCCGCATCATACCCGCAAGTGGGTGATGCGACGCAAAGCGAGCGCAACTGGAACGCGGAGACGCTGAGTTTTCAGGAGGGCCTGGCGTCCCGTGCCACGTCTGCGCCTCTGAGTCTTTGCGGTTCGTCTGCTACTCCACGATCGCCGAGTAGATGATGTTCTTGAGTTGGCCGCGAAAGTTGAAGGTGGCCGAAGGCATGAGTTGCGTCATGAAGATAGCGATGAGGTCTTCTTTCGGGTCGACCCAGAAGATGGTTGAGGCGGCGCCACCCCAGTAATAGTCGCCTGCACCGAGCGTGCCCGCCTCGACTTCGCCGAGGGTCATGGCGAAGCCAAGGCCGAAGCCGACGCCTTCGTAGGCTGTCTCCGAGAACGCGCCGATGGCCATGGCAGCGAGGTCTTTGCCGCCGGAGAGATGGTTCTTGTGCATCAGATCGATCGTCCGCGGGCCGAGGATACGCGCGCCATCGAGTTCGCCGCCGCGCCGGAGCATTTCGCAGAAGCGGAGGTAGTCGGCTGTGGTGCTGGTGAGCCCGCCGCCGCCCGAGAAGAACCCCGGCTTGGCAAGGTAGGTGCTGTTGGCCGGGTCATCGATGAGCTTGAGCGTCTTGTCCGGGTTCCGCTGGTAGTTGGCCGCCAGGCGCGGCTGCTTCTCCGGCGTTACCCAGAACGACGTATCGACCATGCCCAACGGGCCGAAGATGTTCTTTTGCAGGTACTCGTCGAACGGCATCCCCGAGATAATCTCGACCAGCGCGCCGCAGACATCGGTGGAGAGCGAGTAGAGCCAGGCGCTGCCCGGTTCGTAGCGCAGGGGCACCTGGCCAAGCCGGTCGATGAAGGTGGTGAGGGTTTCGCTTCGATCGCGGTTCACACCGGCACGGCGATAGAGCTTGTCCACCGGGTGGTTCGTCGCCCCGTAGGTGAGGCCGCCGCTGTGGCTGAGCACATGCCGGAAGGTCATTGGCGATTCGGGCGCCTTCAGTTCGAGGTGGTCGGCATCGCCCGAGACGTAAACTTTGTGGTCTTTCCAAGCCGGGATGAAGCGTGAGACCGGGTCGTTGAGCTGGAAGTGGCCCTGTTCGTAGAGCTGCATGAGGGCGACCGACGTGATCGGCTTGGACATCGAGTAGATGCGAAAGATGGTGTCGTCGCGCATTGGGGTGGAGCGTTCGCTATCGGCGCACCCAAGCGAGGAGAAGTAGGCGACCTGGCCGTGGCGCGAGACGAGCGTCTGGCAACCCGCGATTTTCCCAGGGTCGATGTAATTGCGGGTCAGGTGTTCCGTGATGCGATTGAGGCGAGCCGGGTCGAATCCGGCCTCTTCTGGAGCGATGTTCATGGGGTTCTCGATTCGCGGGAGTGTCCGAACCCGAATCGTAGCCCTTGGAAGGTCGCTTCGAAAGGCGTTCCCGCGCCCGTGCGACACGAAACGGCGGAGCGCATACGCTGCCCTTGTGGAAGTGGCTTCACCGGGCGAGGCACAACGCCTCGCGCAAGAGTTCGTTCGCGAAGCACGGGCTGGCCGCGGAAGGGACGAGGCAAAGGCGCTCGCCCAGTTGCGGACGTCCGTCCTGGCTCGAGATCTGGCCGGTGACCAGGCGAAACTCGCGTTTTGGTTGAACGTCTACAACGGCTACGTGCAATTGCTCGTTCGAGAACGCCCGGAGGCCTACGCCAGACGCGGGCGCTTCTTCGCGCGGCGCCGGATCGTCGCCGCTGGTCATCGAATGAGCCTGAATGGAATCGAACACGGGATGCTCCGGCGCTCGATGTTCGGATACTCGCTCGGATATATTTCCAACCCCTTGCCGGGACGTTTCGAACGCCGATTCCGCCTCGCTCAACGCGATCCACGGGTGCACTTCGCTCTCAACTGCGGCGCCCGAAGCTGCCCGCCGATCTCGTTCTACGCGGCCGCGGAGATCGACCACCAGTTAAACCTCGCGACGGAGGCTTATCTCGCATCCGAGACGCAGTACGACGCTCAAACGAACTCGATTGTTGCTCCGCGGATCCTGAGCTGGTTCCGAGGCGACTTCGGAGGCCGCCGGGGAATCATCGA
>JANPDX010000125.1:0-7667 GCA_031431695.1 Dehalococcoidia bacterium | reverse complement strand
CGCAGTTCGTGCAGCGCCAGTACCCAACATGCGCGAAGTACCGCCGCTCGTACCGGTAATCACCGCCGCACGGACACCAGCGCGCATCGAACGCGCCCGCGGACAGGGTGGCGTACGCCGGATCATCGAGCCCAAACCAGTGGATCGGCCCGTCCCAGCCGCTCGCCAATTCCGCAACAGACGGGTCGTCGGCGTTGAGCACGAGCGTCGCGTCGCGGGGCGCTGCTTCGAGCGCGCGCTTCCAGAGTCCGGCCACCGCATCGACTTCGCCGTACCGGTCCAGTTGGTCTCGGAATAGGTTCGTGAAAACGATCACTCGCGGCTGCAGCGCCGGGACCGCCATGGGCATCGTCGCCTCGTCCGTTTCGAAGATGCCGGCCATCTCGCTCGCGCCCCGGATACTGCCTGTCAGTCTCGAATGTGTGACAAGCGTGCTCGCCATGCCGCGCATCAGGTTGCTGCCTTCCCGGTTGTGTATGTATGGCACCCCGGCGGCGTCGAAGGCGGCGGCGATGATTCGGCTTGTGGTCGTCTTTCCGTTCGTCCCGGTGACCATGATTCGGCCACGGGCAAGCGTCCGCCCGAGGTTCGCCACGATGCGCGGGTCGATGCGCTCCGCGACCAGTCCCGGTATGGCGGTACCGCCGCCCCGCCGCAATACCCTGGTCGCGAGGCCCGCGGATTTTCCAGCCGCGATAGCAAGGGTAGTTCGGGCTCTGCTCACACCAGCATCGTCGCGTTCCCTGAGCAACCAATCAAAGTCGGCGCAATCAGCCCTGGGCTGGCAGCAGACCCGCCTGGCGCAGCAATCCGAGTATTCGGTCCCGCGCGATGATGCCAATCACGCGGCCATTCTCGACGACTGGCATGTGGAACAGGTCTTCGGTTTCCATCTCAAGCAGCACGTCCGAAAGGAGCCGCTCGCGAGTTGCTGCTCGGAGTGCCGCCTTTGGGATCATCGCCTGGCTCGCCGTCACCGAGTCCCAGAGATTCTCCGGCACCTCCCGAAGCTCGTAGCCGCTGATGAGCCCGGCCAGCGAGCCTTCTTCCCGCACCATGTAGCAAACGCGAGGATTGAGGTCGAGCACTCCGCGCGCCAACGCACCCACGGTCTGGCCGCCATCCACGACGGGTGGGTCTCGATGCATCAGGTCTTCCGCCTTGTACTGGCGAAGCTCCTGGACCAGCCGGTTTTGTTCGAGACTCTTGCGCGCCGCGTTCTCAAGGAATACCCCGAGGAAGATGAGCCATGCACCACTCATCGGATCCTCCGCGACGATCACGTTTTGTCCGAGGATCGCGGCAAGCCCCAGTCCCATACCGCTGAACGCGAAGCCTCGCCCCGTCCATGAGGCAATGCTTGTAGCCCGGTTGAAGTTTCCCGTCACCATCCACGCCAACGAACGAAAGATGCGGCCGCCGTCCATCGGAAACGCCGGCAGCAAGTTGAACGCGCCGAGGATGATGTTCATCAGCGCGAGCCAGACGAGTACGTAGTCAACCGGTCGCGAGTCGCTGGCGCCAAGCAGGAACCAGACCCCGAAAAAGACGCCGGAAAGCGCAAAGCTCGTCAGCGGGCCAGCCGCCGCCATCAGCAATTCATGGAGAGGCCGAGCGGCTTCGCGCGTTATTTGGGCCACGCCACCGAGCAAGAAGAGCGTGATGCTTCGGACCGGGATTCGGTAGGCGCGCGCGACAAGCGAGTGCGCGAGTTCGTGCAGGATTATCGAGACGAAGAAGAGGATGACGCTGGCGATGGCCATCGCGTAGTGGGTGGCGCGCCCCGCATCCCGCAGCGCGTCAGGATAGAACTGCGTCGCCAGCAGCCACGTGGTCAGCCCGAACAGCAGAAACCAACTGGGGCTAATAAGGATAGGGATGCCAGCGAGCGAGCCGATTCGAAATGTACGCAATCGCATGGCACTACCTTACGTGGCGGCAGGTTAGGAGATCGTTCCGGGGCGGCAGTTAGCCGTTGTTCTTGCGCGCGGGTGGTGCCGGTGGGGCATCTTCGTCCTCGACGACCGCTTCCCAGCAAAGGTAGAAGTAGAACAACCCTATAAGGATGGGCACCAGGAAGGCCGGGTGGTGGCTTTCGAACAGCCCCCAGAATCCGCCAAGCGTCACGAAGATCAGCGCGACGACGTAAACGAAGAATGCTCCCCAACTGAAACCGAGTGGCAACATAGGTCGCTCCTTGTGGCCCGCATCGTACAGCCGGAAATCGGCTCAAGTCAGCACCAGAACAGGGAGAATCCCGTAAGAGTCACCGTCGTCCGTGGCGTTCATCAGCCACCCGGCTGGCTGATGAACCTCCTCGAAAGTGGCTCTTGCCACGCTTGAGCCGGCCAACCGCCAATGGCTACGATCTGGCGATCAATCGCTCACACGGGCGCCATTTCTGGAATCTCACCAGACGGCACCATCCCTTCGAGGACGCGCGCGAGGGCCATGGTGTGGCTGCACCTGTTCCAGGCAACGAAAAAGTCGCAACTGCAGCGCCATCTGCCGTCGTGCAGGGCTACTTCGTGTTCGCTGTTCTCGCCCTGGAACGCGACGTGGAGATCGTCAATCTGCATACGGTGACGCTCGCCTGCGTATACCTTTGCCTTCTCAACCTTGCCTATCAAGCTCGACTGCATGAACGGCTGCTCCCTTTCTCTGGAAACGACGAACGGCGGCCCCGGTGGAGCCGCCGTTTTCAAAATGGATGGCAATGGACACACCCATACGCTGGCAACGTACGCCCGCCCCATGGGCCTGTCAACTCGATTCCGCCCGGTGCCGGGTGAGCGGTTCGGACTCGTTGAGCCAGCGCTCCTTCTCCATGAAATAGGGCTCGCGGCCGTGGACTTCCGGGGGCACGATCTTGCCTGCTTCACGCGTCAGTATGTTCGCCACCACCCGCAGTCCATCTTGTCTCCTCGCGTTCCAACGGAACGTATCCACACTGATGACCACCGGCGTAATCGCCCCCTCTGGCGCATCGAACCAGAGGAAGAACGGGTTGGTTTCTTCGTTGACCGGACGTGTGTCATCGAAGTCCGGGTTCTTCTCCGCGAAGCGGGTCACGCCATCGATATAGCCCTTCGCAAACCCCGAATGGAACCACATCACCTGAACTTCGCCGTACTTCCGCGTCACATGTTCCTTCGCCCTCGCCCTGGCCTCTTCCTCGCTGCCACACGGCAATTTCCCGCCAGCTCGCCACAGGTGAATCTCTCTCGCGAAGGCAGTCTTCGAAAGCGGTATTTGCACCGGCGCCTTCTCGCTGAACGGGCCGCGAACCGGCATCAGCTTGCCTGGCGCCGTTGGGATCTCCTGACCATCCACCGCGATTTGGGTACACATTCCAGCCAAACCGTACAGCACGGCCATCTGGTCGTGAATCGTCTTCTTGAAGTCCGCGCCATCGCCGGCACCTGGCCGTGATTCAGCAGGCAGAGTGCGCTCGCGACTCCAGTGGACTCAATTGCCTATAGCGCAATTCGAAATTGTTGCCGAAGTGTTAAAAGGAAGGTCTGGCTCAAACGGCCGGCCGGCAGGTTGGTAGGGCAATGGCGCAGATAGCAGCACGAGAAGAGATGCATCCGAAAGCGCGGCTGAAAGTGGTTCCTCCCGTCCAATCCGAGTCGTTGAAGGCCGAACTGCTGTCGGCACTTCGCAGTCTCCTGCCCGAAGACGCCGACCTCAATGATGAAACCCTCGCCGCCATGGCCGATGCCATCCATTCGACGAACCGGGCGCCAACTCCCGGCCACATGGTCTTGCAGGAGGAACTGAGCAACCTCCACAGCTCGCGAGAGTTCATCCAACTCCTCCGCACCAAGGACGTGAACGTCACCCGCGTGAAGCGCGCCATGCAATACGAATACGAACTCGAATGCCTCCAGATAGAACTCGTAAAGCTTCAGCGATGGGTGCAGGATACCGGCCGCCGCGTCGCCGTCCTCTTCGAAGGTCGCGATGCAGCGGGCAAGGGCGGGACCATCCGCCGCTTCATCGAACACCTCAACCCTCGCGCCATCCGCGTCGTTGCTCTGCCCAAGCCAACCGATGACGAGACCGGCCAGTGGTACTTCCAGCGGTACATGCGGCAGCTCCCCAACTCCGGCGAAATCGTCTTCTTCGATAGGTCCTGGTACAACCGCGCCGTCGTCGAACCCGTCAATGGGTTCTGCACGCCCGATCAGTACGAGCGGTATATGCGGCAAACACCGGAATTCGAGCACATGCTCGTCGAAGACGGCGTCGACATCGTCAAGTTCTGGTTCTCGATTTCGAAAGAAGTCCAGGGAGCACGCTTCAGTTCACGCCGAAGCAACCCGCTCAAGCAATGGAAACTCAGCCCCATCGATGAACGCGGCCAGGAACTGTGGGACGATTACACTCGCTATAAAGAGCGGATGTTCAGCCTCACGCACACCAGTTTCAGCCCGTGGATCATCGTCAAGGCGAACGACAAGAAAGCCGCCCGGTTGGAGAGCATTCGCTACGTCCTCTCCGCCTTCGACTATACGGGCAAAGACAAGTCGCGCGTCTCCGTCATTCCCGACCCCGAAGTCGTTGGCCGATTCCACCGTTCCGCCGTGCGAATTGACTGAGCGGGTGCCCGCAAAACGCCTTCGGGGCTGTGCTACGATCCGTCCATGAGCATCTCCGCCGAATACATCGATATCGGCACCTTCATCGACCAGCGCGAAGGCTACCGCGGCGGTCGCCCCTTCATCGTGGGCACCGGAATCACGGTGGACCGGATTGCAGTGCTATCGACCATCGACGGGCTGTCTGCCGCCGAAATCGCTGACGCAGCCAATCTCACCTTGCCACAAGTTCACGCCGCGCTCTCCTTCTACTTTGCAAATCGTGAAGCGATAGAGGCGTCGTTGGACGAGCAGCAACTTAGCTACGATCTGGCTGCGATCCCACACAACCGAACGTGAGAGTCTCATTCTACTTCGACGACAACATCGCCATGAAGCCGGTCGTGGTGGCGCTTCGCGAACGTGCTATCGAGGTGACGACCGCTGATTACGCGGGAAATAGAGGAATTGCCGACGTACAGCACCTCGAATTCGCCGGCAGCCACGGATTCGCGGTTGTGACCGCGGACGAAGGAGACTTTGCCGCACTTCACTGGGATTGGCTTCGCCAGGGAAGGTCCCACTGCGGGATCATAGTTGTGAGGCAGCGGACCTCGATCGGTGACTTGGTGCGCGCGCTTTCGAAGCTGCACGACGAGTTGTCAGCCGAGAGCATTCGAGACGGACTGGTCTACCTTTCGAGATACGGGTGACACGGCCCCGCGAAGAGGCACATGAACCTGTGGTCGCCAGTTACCTGTAGCGATTGCCCGGCCGATTCGACCGTCCCGCTGTCCGAATCGACTGAGTGGGTGCTCGCGAGACGCCTCCGGGGCTGTGCTACGATCCGTCCATGAGCATCTCCGCCGAATACATCGATATCGGCACCTTCATCGACCAGCGCGAAGGCTACCGGGGCGGCCGCCCCTTCATCGTGGGCACGGGCGTAACGGTGGACGCGATCGCTTACCGCTTCACGATCGATGAGATGAGCCCCAAACAGTTGACCATCGAGTTCAACCTAATGATGCCGCAGGTAATGGCCGCACTGAGCTTTTACCTGGCCAACAAGGCTCGGCTCGATGAAGAGATCGCCGCGTACGATCGCGAGACCGACCGAACGATGGAAGAGCACTACAACGAACACAGCAGCCTCCGAGAGCGGATACAAGCTCGCCTTCGCGAATGAGCTTCGGCCTCTATCTGGACGACGACACGGGCATGCCCGAACTGACGGAACAGGCACGGTCGCTCGGTCTTCGGGCGTTCCGTTCCGATGACTTGGGAATGCGTGGCAGCACCGATGTCGAGCACCTCATGCGGGCTACGGAAGAAAGACCAACGCTGGTCACCTGTAACCGGCGCGACTTCCTGGCGCTGCACTGGGATTTTCTGGCGAGGGCAGAGCAACATGCCGGGATAATCATCGTCGGGCAGGACATTCGGAAGGGCGAACGGATTCGAATACTGCTCGCGTTTGCTCAGATCGCGAACGACGACGATGTCCTGAACAGGCTACACTTTCTCAAAGACTGGCTGACGCTCTGACTACCACCAGATCTTGCTCTCCACGTCGTCCGGCTGGTCTTCCCATTCCGTTGTCCACAAGTTCGACGACAGGTACTTCCAGCCACCATCCGCAAGCAGGCAAACGATATGCTGCTCGCCCTCGAGCCGCTCCGCCGCCTTGATCGCCGCACGCACCACCGCACCGCAGCTGATCCCAACGAACAAACCTTCGCGCGTGGTCAGCTCTTTGGACATTGCGAAGCTGCTCTTGCTATCGACAACGATTTTTCCGTCGAGGACCGTCTCGTCGAAGATCGGCGGTATGAAGCCGTCTTCGAGCGCGCGGAGCCCCTGGACGAGGTCTCCGGGATGCGGCGCGGCGGCAATGATCCGCACGCCCGGCTTGTTGTCTTTCAGGTAACGGCCAGTCCCGGTGAGCGTCCCACCAGTGCCCAGTCCGGCAACGAAGACCGTTGTCTGCGGCAGGTCGCGCAGAATCTCGGGCCCGGTCGTCTCGTAGTGGGCCTGGGGGTTTGCTTCGTTTCCGTACTGGTAGGGGAAGAAGTACTTGCCCGGATTCTCGGCCACGATCTCTTTGGCCTTCGCGATCGAACCATTCGAACCGAGGTCGCCGGGCGTGAAGATGATCTCTGCCCCGTAGGCCTTCAACAAGAACGTCCGCTCCTGGCTGACGCTTTCGGGCATCACGCACACGACGTTGTAGCCCTTCACCTGGCCGATCATCGCCAGGCCGATGCCGGTATTGCCCGATGTCGGTTCGAGGATGGTCGCCCCGGGCTTCAGTTCCCCCGAACGCTCCCCCGCTTCGATCATGTACTTCGCGATCCGGTCCTTCACCGAGCCGGTTGGGTTCTGTCCCTCCAGCTTGGCGTAAATGTGGACATCGGGACGGGGCGCAAACGAGCGCAACTCCACGATCGGCGTATTGCCAATCATCTCAATCACCGAGCGGTAGAGCGTCACGTTACTGGCTTCCTAACCGCCGCCGGCCAGCGCCGGGAGAACATCGAGCGTATCGCCGGCCTTCACGGCCGTTTCCACGCCCCCGGTGTAACGGATGTCCTCGTCGTTCAGGTAGATGTTTACGAAGCGATGGAGCTTGCCGTCAGCGGCGTAGACCTGGGCCTTGAAGCCCGGGAACTTCGCGTCGATGTCTTCGAACACCTGGGCGACGTTCGAGCCGTTGGCTGCGACTGTCTTCTGGCCGCCGGTCACCTTCTGCAGAACAGCGGTCACGCGGACATTGATAGTTGGGGCTGTGGCACTCGTCATGTGGTTCGGGGACTCCTTGGTCTCGGGACTGTCTTTGTCGTTCACGATCCGCTTGCTGCCGCGCGCGGTTCCGACCCGGTTGTGGTGAGTTAGCCGCCCGTTGGGGCGAGGGCGTGAGGAATTGGGGAGCCACAGAACTGTTCGTAATCGATCAGTTCGTGGATGGTCGGGTTGTCGCCGCAGAGCGGGCACTCCGGGTCGCGACGCACCTTCACGATGCGGAACTCAAGCGAGAGGGCATCGTAGAGGAGCAGCCGGTTTACCAGGGGCTCGCCGACTTCA
>JANPDX010000124.1:0-10089 GCA_031431695.1 Dehalococcoidia bacterium | reverse complement strand
CCGTGGTTCGCGCGGCGGCTGTGCTGGTGCGTCCGTGCTTCGCCGGAACACGCGGCCCTGGCCGAGGTTCGGGGGCTCGCTGCGCGGCTGAGCGGGGCCTTGCTGGCCCTGGGGGCGCGGACCGCGATCCGGCCGATTTTGCTGCGGGCGCTGGTCGCGCTGGTCGCGCTGTGGCTGTTGGCCTGTTTCGGGCCCACCCTGACGGCGTCCACCGCCGGGCGCTACCGGCCCCTGTGGCCGTTCTGCCTGCTGGCGTTGCTGCCCGGGCTGTGGTCGCGGGGGCCGCGCCGGGAGGTTCTTTCGCGGGCCGCCGCCAGGAAGGCGTCCCCTGCCCGGACCGGGATCGAGGATCGGCCGCTCGTCAAGCCAGTCTGGCCCGGCTTCGAGGCGGGCCGCCGCCACGAGGTCGTCTTCGGTCGCTTCGATCATGCCCTGGGCGATGGCATCGACGCGGCTGATGCTCGGTGGCGGGTCGCCGCTCTTGCTGCTCACATCCCAGCGGACAACCGTGCCAAGATCCCGGTCGGGCACATCGATGCGTTGGCCATCGCACCAGAGCGTGACCGTCCGGCGGAGGATGTTGATGTTGATGACTTTGCCTTCGCCGCCTGGAGTGCTGCAGCGCTGCCCGATCTTGGGCAGCGATTTACGCATCTCCTTGTAGCCTTCTTCTTCGTAGCTGAGGCAGCAGAGCAATCGCCCGCAAAGGCCGCTGATCTTCTGTGGGTTGAGCGGCAATTCCTGTTCCTTCGCCATGCGGATGGAGATTGAAGGAAAGGTGGTGAGCCAGCTTGAGCAGCAGAGTTCGCGCCCGCAGATACCGTACCCGCCCGCAAGCTTCGCGCGGTCGCGAGCGCCCATCTGACGCATATCAACGCGAGCTCGGAAGTGGTCGCCGGCGCGCTTGATAAAGTCGCGATAGTCCAGGCGTTCCTCGCTCGTGAAAGAGAACGTCAACCGGCGTCCGTCGAGGGTGAACTCGGCGGCATCGAGGTGGGCGGGAAACCTCATCTCCTCGCCGAGGCGTCGAGCCTCGGGGAGCAGTTCCTCCGCGTGTTTCTTCAGTTCGTCGGCCTTGCGGATGTCGCTTTCGGTCGCGAGGCGGAGAATGGGCTTCAGTTCTTCGCGGCCGAGTTCGTTTACGACGACCGAGTCCGGCGCGATGACGACTTTGGCGATCTCAGGGCCGCGGATCGTTTCGACCACGACGTATTCACCGGCTTCGAGTCGCATCCCGGCAGTGTGGAAATAGAAGATCTTTCCGGCGTTTCGAAAGCGTACGCCAGTGACGCGAGGCAATTCTTCAGGCATATGCCGCGGGTTCTTCCTCTCGGCTTAGGGAGAGTGTAACGCGGGGGAAGCTCAGGAGCATGAGTTCGAAGGCGGTTCGCGCAATGACGTTCGCCTGGAGGTTTTCGCGCACGCGGGTAATGGCGCGAAGCGCTTCGAGCGCGCCCCCGAGCGACGCGGGCGCGGCGCCTTCCGAGGCGCCGTTGCGCAGACGCTCCTCCCAGAAGGCTTCCCAGACGTCGATTTCGCTGGCGACGCCAGCACGGTCCTTTCGCCAGCGTTCGGCAAGGTCGTTGGCGTAGCGGAAGCGCTCGCCCAGGCCTTCGCCGGCAACGCGGGCGCAGCGTTCGAGCAGGCGGGCGCGGTCGCCCATCAGGTCGGGCTGAGCGGCGAACTGGATGGCGCGTCCGGGACGGCCGTGGCTGGCTTCGGCGCACCGTATCGCCAGCGGCGGTTCGACGCCCCGCGCAATCAATCCCGCTTCGATTTCGGCCTTCGGCACCGGCCGGACATCGATCCGGCGGCACCGCGAGATGATGGTTTCGAGGAGGTTTTCGGGCGCGGCGGTGACGAGGCAGAAGACGGTGTGCCCCGGTGGCTCTTCGAGCGTCTTGAGGATGGTATGTGCTGCCGCGCCCGTGCGATCAAGCCGGTCGGCGGGATCGATGATGACCATGCGGTAGCGGGCTTCGTAGGGGTAGCGCGATGAGAGGTCGATGAGGCCGCGCACCTGGCAGATGCGGATAACGCGCGATTCCGGGTGTTTTGGATGACTCTCGCCATCGCGAGGGCGGCAGAGGGTGTCGCCGGGGGCCATGGTGATGATGTCCGGGTGGGCGCGCTCCGCGATGAGGCGGCAGGGACGGCATGCGCCACAGGGTTGGAGTTCCGAGTTGCGGGTTCCGAGTTGCGAGAGTTCGGCGTCGCCGAACAGTGATGAGCCGGCTGTTACCGGCGGATGGAGTGTTTCGCAGTTAAGGAGGCGGGCGTATTCGAGCGCGAGTGCGGAGCGGCCAGAGCCTTCTGGCCCGGCAAACAGCACGGCATGCGGCGGCTCATCGCTGGCGGCGAGGGCCCGGAGTTCGCGAAGGATGGCGGCATGGCCGATCAGTTCGGGCATCTCGTTAGTCTAGAGCCGTAAGGCTCACGCGCCCAACGGGAGTCGCGGGGCTTCGCCCCAGCTGAGGCCGGGAGGCCGGTGTCATGTTCAAGGAACAGGCCGAAGGCATCGAAGCCCGGCCAGTCATGGCCGGGAGGGTACATAGCCCGCCGAATGGCTGGACCAGGGCGCGACATCGCACGCGCGCCAAACTTCCCTGCGATAACTCGCGGGGCTCCCAAGCCGACGGCCAGAAATTGATCAGCCGGACTGCGTGTTCATCCACGGAGAGTGGTTTGGCGGCATGGCCGCTGGGGCCAGTGGGCTGCGGCTACCGTTCGGATGTCAGCTTTGGACGGCGAGTGAGCTTTAATTGAGACAGATGCAGAAGTCTTAGTGGGCGGAAGTATCCTCTTGGAATGACTTCACTTCCCAAATTAGTTACGGCGATTGCGGATCGTTTTCCATCGGCTCAGTTCCCGGAGGAATGTTGGCTCCGGCGGGCGTTCGACCGTGGGCCGCATTACTTACCCGACATCGAGGCAGCTTTCCTGGTGGCTCAGGGTACAGGCGAGTACGAGGCCATCGTTGACCGAGCCGCCCGCCAACATCCCCGTCATTCGACGGAATCGGACGAACGCGTTCAAGACGTACTCACTGAGGCAGCAGCTTTTGCTTGGGCACGGGAGCGAATGGGATGGCTGATTCAGCTTAGTGACGATGGCCCGGGTCGCGATTTCGATGGCGTACTAGGGTTCGGTGGCGAAGCCAAATCGTTGCACCCGCCACGCGGCGCACAGTACCAACGGTCATGGGCGGGCTCGGTTGACGGAGGAGCGCCGGCCGGCCTCGTCGCTAAACTCGATGGGCACATGCAAAAGGCGGCTGTTCAATTGGCGGGACCGCACGGACGAGATTCAGGGTTCTTGTTTGTGAACGTTCTAGGATTCGCCGATCTCGGCCAGTTCGTATCTCGTGACCTCATCGTCGAGGGTCTGCTTGGGTGGGCGTCCAGCAGGCTCGCTGCGTTTCCTTCAATTCGCTACATCGCTATAACTTCCAACTATCGATGGCAAACTGCGGCGTATAGTCAGTCAGTACTCGACGTCAAACTAACGAGTGAGGTCGCCTACGAGCCGGAGTGGCTTCCATGCGGGTGATCGCTTGCCCATGAAGGTCCGTCGGGAGTTGCCATGCCCCTGTATGAGGTGGCGGCTCGATATCGGTCGGGGCTTCGACATCTGAAAGAACGTCGATCCATGCGACCGTTGGTGGTTTGACCTCTAGCAAGTGCAAGGTGTCGGCCAGTTCTTTCACTCGGAACCACTGCTTCACATAGCGTCGCCCTTCAAACAGAGTGTTCCCGATCGACACGACAAATGCGAAGGTGCCAAAGGCCAGGGGGCCCCAGCCTCCAATGGCTAACTGCAAGGCAACGCCGCCGACCGCGAAAAGTAGGAAGAGCACCCACCTGGTTGAGCGGTCGTTGCTTTCCCGCTGGACCGTCAAGTCGCTTAGGCGAATCCTCCAGACCGCCTGCAACTCCAAGATGGACAGTTGCTGAACCTCCTGGCCTTCGGCAAGGGTCGCGAGAGTGCCGATGATTGCTCTTTGTGAGCGCAACGCGGCGTCATGCCTGTCATGATTCGTTATCCCCAGTGGTGCCGTTTCCTGCCCGTTAGCGAGTTCGAGCAGGGCCGTTGAATATTTCATAGAGGTACCTACGGTTCCGTAAGTTGCGTGGCTTAAAGATGCCACAGAGTGACCTATAGCGGCTCGCTTGACGGAGTTATTCCGCATGGCGCCGCGCATCAGAATCTCCAGCGACCCCTCCCCAACGACTTGCTTTGAAATCTCCTACCCCAGCAGCGCTTCGATGGCGCCCGTTACCTGCGGGTCTTGCGGCGGCGTCTGGGGGCCAAACTTGTGAACCACCTGGCCTTCGCGGTTGAGCAGGTACTTCTGGAAGTTCCACAACACGTCGCCGCCGATGGGTTCGGGCAGCGTGGTGATCTGCTTGTAGAGCGGGTCCATCGCCTCTCCCTTGACGGAGATCTTCGAGAAGAGCGGGAACGAGACGCCGTAGTTAGCCGCGCAGAACTCGGAGATCTCTCCGTCGGTGCCGGGTTCCTGGGCCATAAAGTCGTTCGCCGGGAAACCGAGGATTTCGAAACCCTTGTCCCTGTACTGGTCATAGATGGCCTAGAGGCCCTTGTACTGCGGTGTGAGGCCGCACTTGCTGGCGGTGTTGACCACCATCACAACTTTCCCCTTGTACTGGGACAGGTCTTCTGCGGTGCCGTTGAGCCGCGTCATTGTGCGGTCGAGAACCATTGGTGTTTCACCCCCGGGAGTACCAATGATCGTAGAGCACGAGGCGCTTCGTGTCAGAACGCGCAATTCAGCCGTTCGCTGCGCATGATTGGGCCCACTCGACGATGAGTCTCGCCGACTCGGCTGGCGGCCTGTGCGTGACGTCGAGCAGCAATACATTCGGGTGATTCGTCTCGAACCGCGGCACCTCATCGTTCATGCGGGCGATCGCCGCGGGGTCGATGAGTTTCATGCGCTCGATGCGGGATTCGTTGGCCGCGCGGGTCACCAGTACCGATGTTTCGCAGCGCAAAAGGACCGGGATGAACAGGCTTTCGCGGGCCGTTGCAACATCAACCATTTGCTGAAATGCGGCTTCTTCGCCGGGGTCTTCGCCGCGAATGTAATTTGTGAACACGAAGGAGAGCGAACGCGGAGAGACATTGACCAGAGTATCGAGCACGGCGGCCCGGACCTGGGCGACGCGGGGCCAGATGGCGGCGGGGAGCGGCGTCACACCGTCGGGAGCGACAAGGTTGAAAATCACGTTGGCCACGCTGTGGTTATCGACGAATCGCGCACCTGTCAGAACCGCTACTTCTTTGCCGATGGTGTACTTGCCCACTGCCGGGGTGCCGATGAGGTGGTAAATCACAGGTTGCATGCTGACCGGAGTTTACAGCCCCGGAGTGGCGGCCGGGCCGGGTGTGTTTCGCGAACTGCCCACAGCCGCTACCATTCCGCGCATGTCAGAACGCTTTGATGCAGTCATCGTCGGAGGTGGGATCGCCGGCAGCGGCCTCGCCACCGTTCTCGCCCGGGGCGGCAAGTCCGTCCTCCTCCTCGAAAAGTCAACGGTGTTCGAGGACTTCGTGCGCGGTGAATGGATGGCGCCCTGGGGCGTCGTCGAATCGAAACGCACCGGCCTCTACGACGACCTCTGCAGGGCCAACGACTACCACATCCCGCGCCACATTGAATACGGCGACGGCCTGGACCCTGCGACCGGCGAAGAGCGCGCGGCGAACCTCGCGCTGTTGCCCGGCATCCCCGGGCCGCTTTCGTTGGGGCACCCGGAGGCCTGCCAGGCGTTGTTCGATGCCGCAGCGGCCGCAGGGGCGAAGACGTTCCGCGGGGTCACCGATGTCACAGCCACGGGCGGTAGCTCACCGACGGTGAAGTACGTGGTCGATGGCCAGGAACACACAGCCGAAGCCCGCCTGATCGTCGGCGCCGATGGCCGCGGCTCTGTCGTCCGCCGCCAGGCCGGCATCGAACTGAAGCACGACCCAACGCACCACTTTTTCGCCGGCATGCTCGTCGAAGACGCCCACGATTGGCCCATCGACGTTCAATCGATCGGCACCGAAGGCGACGTGCATTACTTCGTCTTCCCCCAAGCGCCGGGCAAGCTGCGACTCTACCTGGGATTTGGCATGGACCAGAAGAGCCGCTTCGCCGGCGCCGGCGCCGACAAGAAGTTCTTGGAGGCGTTCAAGCTTTCGTCGCTTCCGAACAGTGAGAGCATCGTTAACGCGAAAATCGCTGGACCCTGCCACGTTACCCCGAACCACAGTACCTGGACGGAGAATCCGGTTGCGCCCGGCATCGTCCTCCTTGGGGATGCGGCTGGCTATAACGACCCCATCATCGGCCAGGGTTTGGCCATCGCAATGCGGGACATTCGAGTAGTCAACGACCTTTTGCTCGGCTCCGAAGACTGGACCGCCGCAACGCTCGCTCCTTATGCCGAAGAGCGCACCGAGCGGATGCGCCGCCTACGGGTCTCAGCCTCGATGAGTTCGGCGATGTATGCGGAGTTCGGGCCAGAGGCGACCTCACGTAGGCTCCGCATCAGAGCCAACCCTGCGCTGGGCATGGCGCGCATGGCCGCGATGGTCGGGCCGGAGATGCTGCCGCCAGAAGCGTTCACGGATGAAGCGATGCAGCAACTGGTGAACGCCTGAGTGAGGCCCGGTGGGGCGGGAGAGGTCCGCGCTCAATGTCCGCGCATCGCCCGGAAACCAACAATGCCTCCGGGGCCAAATCCGGAGGCATTGCTGGAGAGGTAGATACTGGAGAGAGGTTGAGAGGACGAACTAGACGGCGACGCGGCGGTCGCTTCTCTCCGCCTCGACGGTGGATTTTCGGGAACCGAAGACTCGGAAGAAGCGCGAGCGCACCGGCTCTTCCACTGTTGTAGGTTCAGGGGCGAAGCCTGCCAGCCTGCCAGCCATCTGGCCAAAGACAGCTGCGGCCGGGGCATTGGCTCGATACATCACGACCGGGATGCCAAGTTCAGAGGCCTTTCGGACGTTGCGATCGAACGGGACTTCGTAGTTCACGGGGCGGCTGACAGCGAACTCGACATCGGCCTTTTTCGCCAGGCCTGGAACGTTGTGGCCGTGGATTAGCGTGACTGCGACACGCTTCTCGGCGACGCCCTTGAGTTCGAGATGTTCCAGGAGCAGAGAAGTGTTTTTCAAGCTGGTCAGGTCGGTGCTGGTGACTACGACTATCCGGTCGGCCATGGAAATGGCGGCGCCGACAACGTCGTTGAAGGTGCCCGGCGTATCGAGGACGACGACATCGAAGATGCTCGATGCGAAGCGGATCAGTTCCTCGATCTGCTCAACGGAAACGTTCAACCAGCTGCGGTAATCACGCGGCGCCGGGAGGACATAGGCGCCAGACTCGTGCCGCAACAGAACCTTGTGGAAGGTCGCTCGCTGCCGGTATTCGGATTCGCGAGCGACTTCGGAAACGGTGAAGTCGGCGTGTACATCCATCATTACGGCAACGTCGCCGAAGCGCGTATCGAGGTCGATGAGGAGCACGCTCTTGCTGCCTTCGAGCGCAATCGCGGCCGCGAGGTTGGTGCTCGTGGTGGTCTTGCCGACTCCGCCTTTCTGGCCAACAACCGCGATTACACGCCCGCCTTCCTGAGCGAGCGCCGGGGTAGCCGCGGCCGGGGATGCCATGCGCCGGGCGCGTTCGGCAATCGAACGCATCTGGTCGCGGGTGATCTTGCCGTGGAGGAAATCGTTGACGCCCGATTGCATAAGCCGTCGTTCGACTGTCGGTGACCAGCCACCGGCGTAGGCGACGATCATCGCGCCGGGTACCGCCGCCCGGGCAAAGTCGATGACCTGCATCGCCCGCTGTATTGGCTGCTCAACCGCAACGAAGACGATTTGGGGGAGCATCTCCTGGATCGCCTGCTGGGCGGCGATTCCGTAGGGCCTTTCGGCGTGTATCGCGATGCCCGCGCTTTCCAGCCGGACACGCATGTGTTCGCGGACCTGGTCGTCGCTATCGATAAGCATGGCTGTTGCTGCTGAAGTGCCCATTTGTTCACCTTCTGTATCCCGGTTGGCTCGCTCGTCCATCGCATATTCACCGCCGTGTCACGTCTTGTGAACCCCTTTTCCCGGCCTCTGGAGACTTCCTACGAAGTTCCAATCGGGCTGTCACCGGGTGTCCACGCGCCGTTCACCAGAACGGGCCGGGCAGTGGCCCCAGGAGTAGTTGATCCCGCCCCATGCCGAGTTCACCCGCTTCCCGTAGCATCCCCCTCGCGAGGTACTCATATGGATATCCGGCTCGATTGGCTTGGTTGCGCGACGTTTCGGCTGACACTCGACGACACAGTCGTCTTCCTGGATGCATACATGGACCGCGTGCCCTCCGCGCCGCTGGTTGGGCTGCGGGCTGCAGATGTGGCCCGAGCGGACTTCGTGCTCGTGGGGCACGCCCACTTCGACCACATCGCCGGCGCGGAGGTGATCGCCAGGAACACCGGTGCGAAGGTCATCGGTTCGCATGAAAGCTGCCGGGTGATGCGGGAGCAGGCTGTCCCCGAAAGCCAGCTCATTGCCTCGCAGGGCGGCGAACGCCACCGGCTGGCGCCGGGCGTGACCGTGCGGGTACTGCCGTCGCTGCATTCGTGTACCTGGACGACGGGCTCGCTATCGGCGATGGAATCCACCACGGGTGACCTTGGGCTGTGCGAAGACGAGCGGGCGGCGATGGCTGCTCAGCGCGGTCTCGGCGCTACCATCGGCAGGCGAGCCCAGAGCGCGGACGGCCCGGCAGCGGAGCTTCGCGCGCACCTTGCGGGAGCGGTCGGCAGCGGCGTAACGGGCGGGCCACTGGCGTATCTCATCGAAACGCCGCAGGGGTCTATCTTCTGGCAGGACACATCGGGCTGCTGGACGGGCGTGCTGCGCGACATGCGCCCGGATGTGGCGATCCTGGCAGCGGCCGGCCGCGGCAACGTAGATAGCGAGCCGATCCAGGGGTCGCTCGCGGACTTCGTGGGCATCGAGGCGGGACTCTTGCAGCCGAGGACGATTATCCTCAACCACCACGACAACTGGATGCCCCCTGTCACGCCGTCCGGCGGGACGGACGTTTCGCCGATCCGGGCGGAACTGGCGCGCGTGGCGCCGGGAGCGGTCTTGCTGGAGCCGGGGTACATGGCGGGGACGGTGTTGCTGGGGTAGGGCGGCGGTTTTTGGTATGATCGAGCGATGGCAACGGCCACGCAGCTCATGACCGCCGAAGAGTTCCTCCAGCTACCCGATAGCCCCGGAGCGGAGCAGATGGAGCTTGTCCGAGGAGTGATCGCAATGACACCACCGGCGACGGCCGGCCATGGCCATCGCGCCCGCCGAGTCCAACGTGAAATCGAAGACTTCGTGCTTCGCCACAACTTGGGAGTGACAAGTGGCGAGGGCGGCTACCGGCTGGCCCGGAACCCCGATACGGTCCGAGCTCCGGACGCGGCGTGGATCGCCTTCGACCGGCTGCCCGGGGGCAAGTTCCCCGAAGACGCCTACCCGGACGCGGCGCCGAATCTTGCTGTCGAGGTTGTTTCCGCAGGCGATCGTGACTCGGATATCGCCGGCAAAGTCGCCGACTATCTTGAAGCTGGTTCCGACAGAGTTTGGGTTGTGAGGTCGAAGCAGCGTTCGGTGACGGTCCACAGGACTGGCGGCGATTCCCACACGTACCGTGGGAGCGACGTGCTATCGAGCGACGATGCCGGGTTCCCGGTCCCGGGATTCACACTGACGGTAAGTTCACTCTTTGACTGATGCGACTGGTCTTCGCTAAACCGGTGCCTGGAGCGAGGCCTTCCGAAGCAGCACGCCAACCCTCGGGATAGGCGGGACGATGAACGGGCCCACATTCACGAGGTCGATGCCGTCGAAGCCGGCTTCAGTGAAGAGCGCCGCCAGCCTGCCCCAGCCTCGAAGGTCGACTTCGGCGCAGCCGAGGCCCATCACCCGTTCGTGCAGACGATTGAGGTAGGTGTTGCGGACCGGCGCAACCTCGAGGATCAACGCCGTGCCGCCCGGGGCGAGGATTCGCCCAATTTCGTC
>JANPDX010000123.1:0-1734 GCA_031431695.1 Dehalococcoidia bacterium | reverse complement strand
AACGTCGGGCCGCGAGGCAGGTATTTCTTCGTCGGCAGGCCCAGGACCGTAGGCCTGCAGGTGACGTATCGATTATAGGGACTTCGAGACCCCGACCCGCGATGGGATTTCCCTAGGTAGGTCTTACCTGCCTGGCGATATGAGGAGCAGCTGAGATTTGGGGAAGGATTTGGAGAAGATAGCTCCTGAACCGCTGGCGTTTCCAGGACCTGACGTGAGGTAGCCGCTGTTCTTCACGGCAAACTCCTTGCCCAAGGGCCTGTTTGCCGAATAACCAACCATTCACAATTGTTCGGTTCCGACATGGCGGCTCACCATCGTCGGGCCAACGGCCTGAATGGCCGCCGGCCCAGGGTTGCGCGCTTCCCGGAGCTTCTCGAGGAACGCCGTCTGCGCGCTGGTCTGCGGCCGGCCGCGCGCGGTCATTGCCGCGAAGCCCACGATCGACTCGTAGCGCTTCGGCAGCAGCCGGCGAATTTGCCCCGTCGTCTCCCAGACGGCGGCGTATTGCTCCGGGAGAAATCCGATGTAGCAGCCCGACAGGATCAACAGCGCGAAGGCTTCCATGTGGAAGCCGACGATTCGCTTGCCCATCGCCGCGTTCGCCTCCTCCAGGTAGCTGTTTACCGCATACCCTTTCTTGATGTACTGGCTCGCCACCAGGTCGGCGGTGGTGATGTCGCTGTCGCGGCGGTCGAAGAGCGGGTGGCCGCGGCCGCAATACAGGTAGTTCACTTCGTCGAACAAGTGCTCGTACGACAGGCTCGCCAGCTCGTGCATCACCGGGCCAATCGCCAGATGCAGCCGTCCGTCGATCAGCCGGCGCTCGATCTCGTCCGGGGAGAGGATGTACAGAGTCAGGTCGATTTCGGAGGAAATCGCCGAAAACTGGCGGAACACGCTGCCCAGTCGCAATTCCTCGTCCCAGATGATGTTGTCGACCAAGCCGATGTTGAACTCGCCGGTCATGACATCGTGGATGGAATTTACCTCACAGCGGAACTGGTCGAGCGACATCATCAGCGCCAACGAAGCCTCGTAGATCTTCTTGCCACGGCTGGTCAGAGCGAAGCCGCTGCGGCCGCGCTGGCACAAGCGTGTGCCGAGACGCGCCTCGAGCTCAGCAATGTGCGTGCTGATCGTCGAGCGTCCGATTCCCAGGTCGATCTCGGCAGCGGATAATCCGCCACAATCCACGACAATCTGGAAAATTCGCAGCAGGCGCAGATCGACGTCCGTCACCCGCCCCAGCTTGGCCTTCCGTTCGCCCATGCCCATCACCTCTGATTCAGGATTGCTTTGCCAAACCGACTGATCTTCACATTGTTTGACCATCGCCTTCAAGGGCGAACGCCGTTGGCGCAGAAGGTGTCCCACTTTCTTAGACAGTTTTCGCGGTCGGGATAGAGCGTCTCGACACCGAAGTCCGAACTCAGGCTGGTGACGGGACTCCGGCGACACCAACACGATGTGCGTGCGCGTGTAAGCGAGTGCCAGCCTGGCACTGCGGCGAACAAGAGGGCTCAAAGCGTGCGTACAAGGCGCTGTCGGAAGCAAAGGCTGAAGTCCATGGACTCGCTTTAGCTTCGTGCTTCAATCCCAGCCGACACTTCCCTGGCTACTGCCGATAGACGACCCCAGGCAGGACACAAAGCATCTCGAATGCCAGATTGGCCGCAACCAGTGCAGTCGTGCCGTGCGGGTCGTACGGCGGCGAGACCTCGACGACATCTG
>JANPDX010000122.1:0-14038 GCA_031431695.1 Dehalococcoidia bacterium | reverse complement strand
TTCACCACCTTCATCGTCGAACTGCCCAACCCCGGCTACCAGATCGTGCGCGACATCAAGACAATGGCGATCGAAGGCCCCCTGAGCCACGTCATGGGCGGCGGCCACTCAGAGATCAAGATCGATAACCTCATCGTGCCCAATGAAAACGTGCTCGGTGGTCTTGGGCAGGGATTCAACATGGGCCAGCACCGGCTCGCCTATGGCCGTCTTCGCCACGGCATGCACAACGTCGCGATGGCCCAGCGCGCGCTCGACATGGCCGTCGGGCACATCACCGAACGCGAAACCTTTGGCCGCCTGCTCTCCGAGCGACAGGGCGTTCAGTGGATGATCGCAGACTGCGCCAGCGAGCTGTACATCGCTCGCCTCATGCTCCTGCACATCGCGTATAAGGCCGAAAAGGGCATGGACCTGCGCCAGGAAAACGGTATCGCCAAGGTTTACCTCGCCAACATGGTCCACCACGTGGTTGATACCGCAATCCAGCTCCACGGGGCTCTCGGCTACTCCCAGGACACTCCGCTGGCCCGCTGGTACACGGGCATTCGCTCCCAGCGCCTTGTCGATGGCCCGGACGAAGTCCACCGCTGGACCACCGGCCGCAACGTCATCAAGGCCTTCCAGCAGTACGGCACGACGGCGTCGGCCTGCGGCGGCGACCTGCTGTAAAGCGGCCTGCGGCGAGGGCGGGAGCTGTTCCCGCCCACCTTCTTTTTATCGCCAGTCCTCGAGGAACTCGAACCGCCCGGCGAAGTCCTCCGCAGTGCCCGCTTGTGCGAGCCAAAGCAAGACCCGCACTCGCTCGCCGAGGCTCAAGCGCTGGTCGATTCCGATGATCCCAGAATGCGCGCTCCCGCGTTCGAGCGAGGAAAAGTGCAGCGCGTGAAAGTCCCGAATGTTGCACGTGACGAGAATCAGGCGATTGGAAGCTGCATACTCAAGATGGTCGCCATCGGCGGCGCCTCGCATGCCCGCATCGTCCGACCGAAGCGCCCGGTAGCCTCGTGAGTTTGCCTGGGCGACGAACGAGGGCATCCCGGTGTCGTCATCGAGGTAAAAGCCGGGGCTCACAATTTCAATCGGCCGAATTTCGCGGACATGTCGGCGGCTACCGCCCGCGCCTCGCGTTCTTGCAAGTCGAGATCGGCCTCGATTGCCTCCCGGTTCGCGGCGTAGAACGCGAGGGCTGCAAAGACCTGCGCGGCCGCCAGATTGAAGAGCTCCGCGATCTCCTCCGGCGACATTGCATCGACGGTGAACCGGCAGGCCACGGCGTCCACGGTCACTCCCGTGCCCACGATGAAAGGCCGCCCGCCCCGGTACCCCAGTCGCTGGTCGATGAACGTGCCGATGTCGATGAGGCCGGGCTCAATGGTCACGCCTCGATCTTACCATGCCGCCCGTGCGCGCCCCGGACTGGCAATCAACAACGGCACCGGCCAGCGGAGCCCGATTTCCGCGACTCCTCAGATGAAGAACCCCAGCCCCAGCTGGCCCTTGATCCCGTTGATCTCGCCCAGGTGCATGAAGCCGTGCGTCATCACCACCTGCCGGAACACGCGCCACTTTGGCATTTCGCCCAGTGGCTTAATCATCTGCACTTCGTCCAGCTTCTCCATCGGCACGACCTTAAGGAAGTCCAGCGTGCTCTTCCGAACCTCTGCCAGGTATCCGCGAAGTGCCGCGTTATCGAATTTCAGTCCACGGGCGACATCTCCGTCCATGCCCGTCCCCTGGTCAACCTTGGGCAGGCCCCACTGGTCGGCGTAACCCTTTTCGACCCAGATCGGCGGCTTGCGGTCCTGCAGCACAAAGTTCGTGATGTTGTCGGCGGTGCGAATCACATGCCAGGCGTTGAAGCCGATACTCACGGTCTTGCCTGCCGGCAAAAAGTTTACCTGGTCGTTCGTAAGGTCCTTGATGGCCCCGTCGAGCCACTCGGTCATTTGGTCAACGCCATCAATCAGTATGTCGCGGGCTTCCATCATGTCCACCTCCAGCAATGCGCCGGAGTCTAATCCGCCGGGCCAGTTTCTTCAAACAACGCGCGCCAGTCAGGTACCCGCGCTCCACCGGGGGCGCTCGCCCCTACCGAGCCCGTGGTCTGGCCAGATCCCCGGTGCTCAGCACACCCTGAATTCCCCGCCGAACCCGGTCCGCATTGGCCACCAACGAATACAGGGTTGCCATCCTTGGGACCGGCACACCGAGCTCGCCGGCCCGCCGCACCGGGTTGCCAAGTATGGCTTCCACTTCGAGTTCGTTGCCCATTACATAGTCGATCACCATGCTCGTGCGATAGTCGCCCATGCTCTCGGTGAGCCCGAACATCCGGGTCACGATTTCGTCTGCATCGAGTCGCGGCTCGGATAGAGCCGCCACCAAATCGGCGTTGCCCGCCGCAGCCACTTCTCGCATCGCGCCTTCGGCGGTCGCCCGCATACCCGCATCCCGAACGATTGTCTGCGTGCCGATGCCGCCTCCGGCGACGCTCAGGCCGTTGAACGGCACGTTCCAGCAGAGCTTCTCCCAGCGGGCGTACCGAAGGTTCGGCGCGACCACCGTTTCAATCGATGCACCGGTCAGCAAGGCTTCCAGCCGCGCGTTTTCCAGGGGGTTGTCAAGGACGTGCCCGATTGACACACGACCATAGTCGAGGTGGTGAATAACACCGGGCTCACCCCGATTGATACACACGAAAGCCATACCACCGAAAACACGCTCCGCACCGAACCATTCAGCGAACCGCGGCTCAATTCCGAGCCCATTCATCAACGCGACGATCCGGGTGTTCGGGCCAAGGCAGGGCGCCACCAGGTCGCGCGCGGATTCGAGCATCGTCGCCTTGAGCGAACAAATCACCCAGTCGACCTGCCCCAGTTCGTGCGGTGATCCGGCCGCGGTTACGGAATCCAGGTGGAAGTCGCCGAGGTGGCTGTACACCTGAAGCCCGTTCTCCCGGACCGCGGCCAGGTCCCGGCGCAGAAGGAAGCGCACGTCGTGGCCTGCCTGTGCCAGCCGGGCACCGTAATACCCGCCAACCGCTCCCGCGCCAATCACCGCAATTTTCGCCATTGGCGGATTTTCCGTTCTCAGGGCGTCGCTTGTCGAACGGCCGCCAGGCCCATTGCGCGAGGCATGGGCGCCTGTTCACAGCGCCCATGCCCACTCCGGAATTAGTGTTTTCCCGGGCCCTTCGTCAGAAACGTTTTAACCCAGTCAAGGTCATCCGCGCGGTCCACGCGGTACACGCCGCCCGTCCCGCCGCAGGTGCCGTTCAGCCCGAACGAGGTGACGCCGCCAATGACGTTGCTATCGCCAACGAAATTGGGTCCGCCAGAATCGCCGAAACATGTGCCGCCCGTGTTCGTGTTGTTCGAAAGGATCAGAGACGAATCCCCGACGATTCCGCCGTTAATCTGGACAAGCTGCGGATACGCCACCATTCGAATCCGCAGTGCCGTGTCCGCTACCGGCGCCGGGAAGCTCTTCTGGAGTCCGTAACCGACAGCCGTGAACGCCACTCCCGCGTTTCGGCTCAGGTTCTTCAGCGAGTCCAACTGATTGAGTTTCGGCAATTGGCCGTACTCGTCCAGCTTGTACGGCTTATCCAGCTCCACGACGCCGAGGTCGAACAAATAGAACGCGTTCGGGTTGTACTGCGGATGCGTGTATGGCGTGCCTGCTGCATCGCCCTTGAGCGGATATCCGTTTTCTGGCCGGCCAGCGTCCACGTCGGCGTCGAACCAGATTTCTACGTGAGCTGCCGGCGATTCGGTGCAGTGTCCGGCGGTCAGGAAGACCGTCGGGGAGATCATTGTGCCGCTGCAGCGCCACATCGGATTGCCATCCGCGTCCTGGGCCACCATCAACCCGACGTACGGGTGGCCATTGCCATCTGGTTCGCCGTCAGTGATGGCTACCGCCGTACCAACTCCGGCGGCGACCAGCCCCAGGGCAAGGGCGAGGCCAAGTATTCGTTTACGCATCTCTTCCATCCTTCTGCCCGACGTTCTGGCGCCCGGCAACTCCCCGTTTTTCGAGGAGATCGATCGCCCGGCATGGTAGTCGCTGGTGGACGAATAGTGAACGGCGTGGTGTTAGAAATTCGTAAGATCGGCGAGCCACGAGCCATGGGCGCCCCGCTAACCCCGGACAGCTTCCCGTATCTTTGCTGCGGCCTCTATCACGGCCTCGGGCGATTCCTGGACCGGGATGAGATTGATGTGCCGAGCCCCGGCTTCGACGAAGGGCGCCAGCGACTCGGCCACCTCCGCGGCCGTGCCAAACGGCGTGTAACGCTCGAATCGCTCGAACGGCAGCTTGTACGTGCTTTGCATGCCCCGCGAGACCATGTCCCGCGCGGTGTCACGCGATTCCGAGACGCTGGTCCAGAACTGCATGCCCAGTTCTATGCTGGCCGGGTCGCGGCCCGCCGCAATCGCTGCCTCCGCGATGCGCTCCCCAGCCTCACGAAAGCGCTGCGGCGTCAGCCAGATACCCGTGTAGCCATCGCCGAGCTTGCCGGCTCTGCGCAGGGCGGCATCGCTTCGTCCGCCAACGAAAATCGGCACCGGCCGGAACGGCTTCGGGTACAGCGTCACGTCATCGAGCTGGAAGTGGCGGCCCGCGAACGAGACATGATCTTCCGTCCAGAGACGCTTCAGGATGCGCATGGCCTCGTTGGTGCGCGCCCCGCGCGTAGCCGGGTCAACGCCGGAACTCCAGAACTCGTGCGGGTCTTCGCCCCCAACACCAATGCCCAGTACGAACCGCCCCATGCTCAACTGGTCCAGCTGGGCCACCTGCAAAGCCACCGGCACCGGATGACGGAGCGGGAGCAGATAAACGCCGGTCTTTAGTTCGATACGCGACGTGACCGCTGCTGCCGCGGTCAGCGTGATCAGGCCGTCGTTGCCGTAACCGTGGAAGGTCACGTGGTCGCCCGCGAGGATGCCATCCATGCCCACGTTCTCTGCGAGCCGGGCCGCATCGAGAGCCATTTCGCCCGTGGTGCCGAGGCGAATGTCCCAGGATCGGAGCATGACGGAGACGGTTGGCGGCTGCATGGTCGAATTCTAACGCCCGGTTGGCGCTTCCGCCGTTCGCGCCGCTCTGGGATAGTCCAGACATCGAGTTTCGAGGGTAGCAATGATGAGCAGTGGACAGGCCCGTCCGCCGATGGTCTTCGATCGGGCGTTCCTTACCGGCGTCGAAGGTGTCACCGAGTTGATTTTCGTGCGCCACGGCGAGCAGCACATCCCCGACCCGCGCAGCGGGCCCGTCGGCGACACGTTCGATCCCCCACTGAGTGAGCGCGGCGAACAGCAGGCCAAGAAGGTCGGCGAGCGCCTTTCCGTGGACCGCGTCGATGTCGTTTACGCGAGCCCCCTGAAGCGTGCGCTCGAAACGGGACGCCAGGTCGCCCGCCACCACCGTCTCCAGCCCATCGTGCTCAACGACCTCCGTGAGATCGAAGTTTTCCGCGACATCCCGCCGGAAAAATCCGCCATCGATTTCCTCGGCCAGGGCCTCCTCGTGGGAATCCGCGAACGGATGCTGCGCGAGAAGAAGTGGGACGTCTACCCCTACTCGGAGTCGAGCTTCGAATTTCGCAAACGCACGGTGAATGCAGTCGAGACAATCCTCGCCGAGAGCGAGGGAAAGCGAGTCGTCGTAGCCTGCCATGGCGGCGTGATAAATGCCTACATTGGCCACATCATCGGCGTGGACTACGACATGTTCTTCCGTCCAGCGCACTGCTCCATCAGCGTCGTATTTTCCGGCCACGGGGTTCGGGCGCTGCAATCACTTAACGACGTCCACCACCTGCGCGCCGAAGACTGGACGCTGGTGAGCCACTAAGGCCTGCGGTTCAGCGATCCTTTCGGGAGGAGTCCGCACCCTCCTCCATCCACCGCCCGCTACACTTGATCCGTGGCCTCTTCCACCATCTCCGAAAAGATAAAGAAGCAGTTGGCGGCTCTCCCCGCGCGGCCCGGCGTGTACATCATGCGCAATGCGAAGGGCGAGGTTATCTACGTCGGGAAGGCCGCGAAGCTGAACAATCGCGTGCGTTCGTACTTCGGTTCGCCTCACATGATGGAGCCCAAGACCCGCGCCCTCCGCGAACACATCGAGGACTTCGAATACATCGTCGTCGGTAACGCCGGTGAGGCGCTCATCCTCGAAGCCACGCTGATCAAGCGCCATCAGCCGTTCTTCAACATCCGCTTGAAAGACGACAAGCGGTATCCCTATCTCAAGGTCGATGTCCAGAACCCCTGGCCCCGCGTCTACATCACCCGGCGCATCGAAAAGGATGGCGCCCGTTACTTCGGGCCATACGCCAGCGCCGGATCCGTCCGCGCGACCCTTGACCTGACCAAGAAGCTCTTCCCATGGCGTTCCTGCACGAAAGAAATCACCGGCAACGACGCTCGCCCCTGCCTCGATTACTACATCAAACGCTGTATCGCCCCTTGTACAGCCTTCTGTACGAAAGAGGAGTACCAGGAGGTCATCGAGGACGTCATCCTCTTCCTGGAAGGCAAGTCCGATGACGTCCTTCGCCGCCTGCGCGAACAGATGGAACGTGCGGCCGAAGGCATGGAGTACGAACGCGCCGCCCAGGTGCGCGACCAGCTCCGCAGCATCGAACGCACCGTCGAGCGCCAGATGGTTTCGACCACGCGTAAGGAAGATGTCGATGTCTTTGGCGTGGCTCGCGAGGGAGACCAGGCCTGCGTCCAGGTGTTCTTTGTCCGCGGTACCCAAATGATTGGCCGCGACACTTTCGTCCTCGAAGGCGTCCGAGACGAAACCGATAGCGCGGTGCTCGCAAACTTCCTCCTCCAGTACTACGAGGGCGCCCAGTACATTCCCAAGTTAGTAGCCATCCCCACCGAAGCGGACGAACGGGAGACCATCGAGGAGTTGCTGACCGAGAAGCGCGGCGCACTCGTCGAGGTCCGCGTCCCCGAGCGCGGCGAAAAGAAGCGTCTCATCGAACTCGCCGGTGAGAACGCGAAAGAAGCCCTCGACATGATGCGCGTGAAGTGGATGGCCGACGCCGACAAGACCGAGCAGGCCCTCGACCAGCTCATGGAAGAACTGTCACTGCCCGAACCACCCCATCGCATCGAGTGCTACGACAACTCGAACATCCAGGGCACCAGCCCCGTTTCCAGCATGGTCGTCTTCGTCGATGGCAAGCCCGAGACCAACCAGTACCGGCGTTTCAAAGTCAAAACAGTCGTCGGCGCTGACGACTTTGCGACAATGGCCGAAGTCCTTCGCCGCCGTTTCAAGAACCACGCGAAGTTAGCCGAAAGTGAAAAGGGAAAAGGCGAAAGCGGCGCCGGCGCCGGCATCGCCAACGATTCAATTCAAAATCCAATCCTTCCCGGGAAGGACAAAATCCAAAATCCGGATGGCTGGGCCCTCCCCGACCTCGTCATCATCGACGGCGGCAAAGGCCAGCTCGGGGCGGCCGTCCAGGTCATGCGCGAACTTGGCGTCCATCACATCCCGACCGTCGGCCTGGCCAAGCGCTTCGAAGAGCTGTTTGTCCCCGACGAAGACGAGCCCGTGGTCCTGCCGCGCGGCAGCGAGGCGCTCTACCTCGTCCAACGCGTCCGTGACGAGGCGCACCGGTTCGCCATCACGTTCCACCGCCAGGTGCGCGCCAAGAGTTCCATCCAGAGTGCGCTCGACACCATCCCCGGTATCGGTCCGAAGCGAAAGAAAGCACTGCTGCGCAAGTTCGGTAGCGTGAAGCAAATCCGCGAGGCCGAAGTTGAGGAGATAGCCAGCACGCTGGGGTTCACGCGGGCGTTGGCGGAGAAGGTGAAAGCCGAGCTTTAGCGCGGCGGTCGAACCTTAGATCCCCTTGAACTCAGGCTCGCGCTTCTCCACGAACGCCCGCGGGCCCTCGCGCGCGTCCTCGCTCGATTGCGCGATGAACATCGCCATCTGGGCCATGTCCAGGTGCTCGTCGAACGGGATGTTCGCCGACCGGTAGACGAGCTTCTTCGAAAGCTGCACGGCTATGGCCGGGCCCTTCGCGATCTTCCGAGCGTATTCCGTGACTCTCGGCATCAGTTCTTCCGGCTCGAAAACGTCGAGCACGTAGCCGATCTCAAGCGCTTCCTTGGCCGTGATCATCTTGCCCGTCCAGATCATGTCCAGGGCTCGCTGAGTCCCCACGATTCGGGGGAGAGAGTACGTCCCGCCGTCGCCGGGGATGAGCCCCATGCGGACGTACGTCATGCCGACTCGGGCCGTGCTACTGGCGAAGCGGATGTCCGCCATGGTGGCCATGTCCATGCCCGCGCCGGCGGCGGCGCCGTTGATTGCCGCGATGTACGGCTTTTCCAGTTGGATGAGCGCCCGCGGGATTGGGTGGACACGGTCGCGAAGGCTGTGCCGCCGCTCGGCTACGGACGCCTGCGTTCGCAAGACGCCCGAACCGCCAGCTTCGGCGGCCACGTTCATACCACTGCAGAACCCACGTCCAGCGCCGGTGATGATCACCACGCGAACGTCCCGGTCCTGGTCGGCCCGGTGGATCGCGTCGGCCCACTCCGTAAGCATTTCGTTGTCGAACGCGTTCAGCCGTTCGGGTTTATTGAGGGTGATGGTAGCGACGCCTTCAGCGACGTCGTAGAGAATTGCTTCGTAGGTCACGGTCGGTCTCCGGACAGTAAGGTGGCAGCATTCTAGCGGCCATGCGGTGCTCCGCGCTCATGACGCCATGCTCACGCTTTCGGATAGGCCGCCCCGAAGTGGTCGCCCCAGTGGGGTCGAGCCCCGTCGATGTCCGCGAAATCGTAGATCTCGGAGAGTCCCCATGAGCTAAGGGCCTGGCCGGTGAACCGCGCCCGATCCGGGTCGGCCGCGAGTGCCGCCACCGCCCGTCCGACGAATGCAGGCGTCTCCGAGGCGATGAAGTCAGGGTCCTTCGCAACCCCATCTTTCCAGTTCGATTCGGATACTCCGAAGTGGTCCAGCATGGCTTCGCTGCGCAGGAACCCCGGGGTGACAGCAACCGCTGTGACCCCGTGATTCTTCAGGTCGCCGGCCTGTGCGACCGCCAACCGAATGACACCCGCCTTCGCGAGGTCGTAGAAGAACGCGCCGCGATAGCCCGTCTCGACGCCGTCGGTCACCTCCACAACCAGCCCGGACTTTCGCGCGACCATCAGCGGAACGAGGTGCCAACTGGTGATTAGGTGCGTCTCCGTTGCCTGGCGGAGCAATGCGATCCCGTCGTCAAGGCTCTGGTCCCAGAACGAGATGCCCCACTTCGTCAGCGCGTCTCCGCCCCAAACGTCATTGACGAGGATGTCCAGCCGCCCCTGTTGCTCACTCTGGATGCGTTCCGCGAGGGCGGCGACATCGGTGACGCTGGAATGGTCGGTCCGGACGGGTATCCCGATCCCGCCGGCTGCGGTCACCAGTTCGGCGGTGTCTTCGATAGTTTCCGGCCGGTCCATGGGAGAACGCCCGCTGGCACGGCTGGACCGCCCGGTCACGTAGACCGTGGCGCCCTGCTCACCGAGTGCCACCGCGATGCCGCGCCCGGCCCCGCGCGTACCTCCAGCTACAACCGCTACCGTCCCCTGCAATTCCATGGTCGAACCCTCGCTGGATCCTGGCGCCGAATCGTTCCGCCTCTGAGCGGAAGCGTACGCGTATTTCGCGACGGAGGACGCCGTCTGTCGCCGGTTCTACGTCTGGCGATAGGCCCGGTGTCGCATCACAACGCTCTGGAGGATTCCGAGCGAGATGAAAAGGCTCACCAGCGACGACCCTCCCTGGCTGACAAACGGGAGCGGGATACCCGTGACCGGGAAGATACTCAAGTTCACGGCGACGTTGATGAACGTCTGCATCAATATCAACATAACAATTCCCACGGCCACAAGCTGGCCCGCGGGATCACCCGCAATCTGCGCCGCCCGCACGCCCCGCATGAGCAACAGGATGTAGAGGCCGAACACCCCCATGCAGCCAACGAAGCCGAACTCCTCGCTCAGCAGGCTGAAGATGAAGTCCTTGGTGGCAACCTTTAGATAGCCGAGCTGGGTCTGGTCGCCGTTTTTCCAACCCTTGCCAAGCCACTCGCCTGAACCGACTGCGATCTTCGATTGGTTCACGTTGTAGCCGGCGCCAAGCGAGTCCTCGTTCGAATCCACCAGCACAGATACGCGTTCCACCTGGTAATCCGCGATGGCGAACGTCCAGATGAATGGAAAGACCGCGAGAAAGATCGCACCCATGATCAGAAGATGGCGCCGGCTTACCCCGGCAACGACCACGACCCCCAGCCAGATAGCGAAGAAGACAATGCTGGTCCCGAGGTCCGGTTCCACGAACACCAGGGCCGAGACCGGCGTCACAATCGCCAGCGAAATGAGCAACGTTTTTAAGTCACGGGCGTCGCCGCCGTGTTCGCTGAAATACCGCGCCAGCGCCAGGATAGTCGCCAGTTTCGCGAACTCGGAGGGCTGAACCTGGATTGGCCCAAGGTCGAACCATCGTGTGGAGCCGTACGCCGTCTGGCCAACCGCGAGGATTGCAACCAGCGAAATGATGCCGGCCGCATACATGACCCACGCGTAGTGCGTCAGGTAGTGGTAGTCCACCTTCGACACCACGAGCATCGCCGTGATGCCGACACAGGCGAAGATAACTTGTTTGAAGACAGGGCTCGCGAAGCTAGTCAGTGGCCCGTCATAAAACGAAAGCGACCCGCTGTAGATAAGAAGCAGGCCGATAAGGACGAGCGTCAGCGCGCTGAAGACCATCACGAAATCGAAGCGATCCCATCCTCGCCAGACGCTCGCCGAGGTCCGGACTCCGCCGCCGCCGTAGCCTCCGTAGCTCACGCTGCTCATCGCTTCACGTTCTCGAAGTAGTACTGCAGGATCTTCGCCGCAACGGGCGCGGCCTTGTCGCCTCCCACGCCGATATCGAAGTACACCGTCACAACCACTTCCGGTTTCTCGTACGGGGCGAAGCCCGTAAACCACGCGTGCTGCGACTTCGCACCGTTCGGTTTATAGAACTCAGCGGTACCCGTCTTGCCGGCGACGATGGCTTGAGGGATGGCGGCGCGGGATCCTGCCCCGTAGTTGACCGAGCCCCACATTCCTTCGCGCACAACCTGTAGCACGGCAGGCGAAACGTTGATCGCCTGGGCGCCGGACCCGATGGTGCGAACGACCGTGCCATCGGGAGCGATGACCTGGTTCACCAGATGCGGAGTAACCAGCTTCCCGCCGTTCGCAACCGCCGCTGTCATTCGCGCGATCTGAATTGGCGTAGCGAGGACGTCGCCCTGGCCGACCGCTGTGTTGTAGGTATCGCCGATGAACCACTCGTTCTCGCCCGGGTTGAACCCGGCGCCAACGTAGGTGCGTTTCTTCCACCCGGGGTCCGGGATACGGCCGGCGTTTTCACCGTCGAGGTCGATTCCCGTTGGCTTGTTCAAGCCGAACCGCCGTGCCCAGGTTGCGAGGATGGCACCGGATGATTCGACATCCCCGCCGAGGCCGCGAGTCGTGGTCAGGTCGCCGCCCGCCGTGAGGTACATGAAAACGTTCGAAGACCAGGCAATCGCGCTCCGAACGTCGAATTGCTGGTTGTGGCAGCGCCAGTCAGGGTATTCATAAAGGACGTCGTTTTCGCCCTTAATCTCGAGCAAGCATCCAACGAACCGGCTGGTGTTCGGGCTGATGCTTCCTTCTTCAAGGCCCGCGGCGGATGTGATCAGTTTAAACGTGGAACCAGGGGCGGCCGGCGAGAGAGCCTTGTTGAGCAAGATGTCCCGCTTGTCGGTGATGAGCTGGTCGTATTCCGAACCCCGATTCTTGATTTCGGAATAGATGTTGTTGTCGTAGGTCGGTATCGAGTTCATGGCCAAAACTTCGCCCGTGTTCGGGTCCATCACTACGACTGCGGCGACTTTCGCATCACCCCAGGTGCCCGAACTATCGGCGAGCGAGTCCTCAAGGAGCTGGCCGACATACCGTTGCAATCCGGCGTCGAGCGCAAGTTTCAGGCTGTCGCCGGGGACGGGATCCCTGGACTGCAACGCCGCGATCTGGTGCCCAAACGCATCTTGTTCCACCGCCGTGAAGCCGACAGTTCCACGGAGATCCGACTCGTATCGGGATTCGAGCCCATCCTTACCGATAGGCTCATTGAGCTGGTAATTTAAGCCCTTCAGACGCGCTGCGTCCTCTGCGAACTGCGGGCCGATGTAGCCGAGAATGTGGCTGAATTCTGGCCCGCCCACATAACGCCGGCCGGGAGTGATGGACAGCGAGACGCCCGGCATCTCGACCGATGCCTCATCGAGCTCCAGCGCCTTGGCCTTCGGCAGGTTGTCCGCGATTTTGATGGCGATGTAATCCCTACCCGCCTCGATGGCGTCATCCACGCGCACTTTCACTTCGAGTGGCGAAACACCAATCACCTCCTGCAACTTGAGGTAAATCAAATACCGCGCCGCTTCGCTCTCTGGAAGCGCCTCCGGCAGGATCGTCGCCGAGTACACCCCGACGTTCTCGACGAGGAGCTCCCCGTTTCGGTCGGTGATCAGCCCGCGGGTCGGGAGGATGTTGCGTTGCACGATATGGTTTTCGCGAGAGCGTTCCGCGTAGCTTGCGCCATCCACAATCTGCATCTGGCCAAGGCGAATTCCTAAAACGAGGAACATGCCGAGGACGGCTATTCGCAACACCCTCAGGTTTCCGTGGGGCCGGTTCCGGCTCGATCCACCGGGTGCTCGGAATCCTTCATCAAGAATGCTCATAGGCTTGAGTACCGGGTCACGCGCCGGAGCGACATGCCCTCCCCGCTCCATCCTACGAGGCGCAGCGGGACGTAGACGAGGGTGAGTAAAGCAAGATCAAGGAAAGCCCCCGGGACAAGCACCTGTCCCAGCACTGCCCCCACGGGAGCATCCGCCCCGCCAACCACCGTGCCCAGCACCATCAAGAGCCTCGCCCAGGAACCTGTGAGCAGCAGCGCGATCGCTGTCCGTGCGTAATGGTTCAAGGGGATCTTCGCTTCTTCGAGATAGAGGCCCAGTGGCAACAGCGGCAGGTAGGCCAAGACCATCAACCCGGGCGCCCTATCGGAAAGAAACCCGTAGCCGAGCGCCGCCACCGGCACGCACACCATTCCTCGACGTGGCGTCCCGAACGCCGCGACGAGCACGAGTGTCAGCAACACAAAGTCCGGTTCTGCCGCCGAAATCGGGAAGAGCGGCGCGACGGTAACCTGCCAGGTTGCCGCGAACAGGACCGCCAACATCGCCGCCACGACTTTCATGGTTTCAGATCCAGCGTTTCGGGAATGAAGCTCGTGAGCACGAGCACTGTTTCCGCCGTCGAGATCCGTACTCCCGGCTCCACCGTCACCTTTTTGTAGAGGTCCTGCGTGGTGCCCGAGACGGCGTTCACCCGTCCGATTGGAAGTCCTCGCGGGTACCCTCCGCCCAGCCCGGCCGTAATGATCGTGTCGCCCACGGCGATTTCGCCCTGGGCGAGGTCCAACGAGAGCCCGCGCCCGGGGGTACCGCGCACGCTACCGTCGGCGCCCGTGCCCAGGACCTCGGCGGTCACGCGGCTCTGGGTGTCGGTGATCAGCCGCACGAAAGCATTCGTGCTCGTGACTTTCGTCACCTTGCCGAGGAGCGTTCCCTTCGTTGAAAGCACCACCATGCCAACTTCGAGGCCGTCGCCGCTGCCCCTGTCGATGGTCACGACATCGGTAAAAGGCGAGGCATCGCGATGGACGATGTTTCCAGCGAGGTACTTCAGGCTCTGGTCTCCCTGGGTGAGGTTGAGAGCGTCCTGTAGGTCCTTGATTTGGCCCGCGTTCTGTTGGAGTTCGCTTACCTGGTTCCGCAGGTCCTCGTTTTCGAGCCGCAGGCGATTGTTCTCGTCCCGCACGGCACCGGCGTCGCCAGCGTCCGAAAGCAGTCCCGCCACTGGCCTGAACGTACCGTTGAGCACCTTCT
>JANPDX010000121.1:0-9335 GCA_031431695.1 Dehalococcoidia bacterium | reverse complement strand
CGACCGCGACACGACGGTGGTCTTCTACGGAGACAAGAACAACTGGTGGGCAACCTACGCCTTCTGGGTGTTCCAACTCTTCGGCCATACCAACGCGAAAGTCATGGACGGCGGTCGGCTCAAGTGGGAGAAGGAAGGCCGGGAAGTGACCCGCGAGGTGCCCAATTACGACGCGACGAAGTACAGCGCTCCCGAGCGCGACGACGCGACGATCCGCATTTTCCGCGAGGAAGTCCTGAGGAAGCTGGACGGCTCCACGAAGCTTGTCGATGTGCGCAGCCCGCAGGAATACTCGGGCGAGCGCACCCACATGCCCGAATACCCGCAGGAAGGCGTCCTCCGGGGGGGGCACATCCCCGGCGCCAAGAGTGTGCCCTGGGCCCGCGCCGCCAACCCGGAAGATGGCACCTTCAAGACCGCGGACGAACTGAAGGCCATCTACGAGCCGGAGCAGGGCCTCAAGTCCAGCGACCCGGTCATTGCCTACTGCCGCATCGGCGAACGCAGCTCGCACACCTGGTTCGTCCTGACGCACCTCCTCGGCTACCCGAACGTGCGCAACTACGATGGCTCCTGGACCGAATGGGGCAACAGCGTCGGCGTCCCCGTCGAACGCTGAGCAGTATCGCCACAAGAACCGAGAAGGCCCGCAGTGATGCGGGCCTTTCAGTTGTCGGCGAACTGCGCCTTGACTACAAAGTGGCCCTTGTTGCTGTCTCAGCTCTACCGGCGGGAACGGAGGACGGCCAGTGTGGTGCCCACCGCCATCAACGTGATCAAAGCAAGGGCGAACGGAAGGGGCCAGTTCGCCCTTTGTGTTGGCGATGCTCCCGAACCCGTCGCGGGTGGACCGGGCGCGATTACTGGAGTGGTGAGAACTGCTCCCGCCGGGAGAAGGAAGGTGACAGCCATACTCGCGGGCGTGGCGCCGAGGTTGCCCACGGAAAGGACAGCGTCAGTCACCTCGGCAAAGCCTTGACCGGCAGCGTATGTCGTTACCTGCGTGCCCTCCCGCTTTGTGATTGTCCCTTCGAATACGGTGGCCTGGCCGGGTCCACCGTGCTTGTGTACTGCGCCAAATGCACCGGGGGTGAAGTCAAAGGTGAGTTGAACGACATCGAAGCTGGCTGCCGGGGCCGTGACCGTGGTCCGCGCAACGCCGAGCACGGTCACGGCAATCGGCGGAGCTATGTTGCCCGGTTGCGGGGTCGTGAGCGTGGCGCCGGCGGGGAGCAAGAACGCGACAACCATACGCGCGCGGGCGCTGGTGGCGTTGCTCACATCGAGAACCGTGCCCGCCCCGAAACTAATCGTCGTGCCGGCCTTCACAGAAACGCCGGCCTTCCCCAGCTCCCGGAATGTGAGTTCGCCTTCGATGACGGTTACGAATTCGGGGCCGCCGTGCGAGTGAAAAGGCGCAGCCGCCGCTGGCGCGAATTCGAGAACTTGCTGGACAATCTCGAATGAGGCCGCCGGTGCGGCCACGTCGGTGAATCGGGTGTTAAAGCGCGTTGTTGGTCCGGGAGGGGCCTGCCCTTGGGCGACAGTTGAGGCGAAGAGCGCCACAGTGAGGGCGAATGTTGCTGCAATCGAGTAGCGTTTCAAATTGGCACTTCCTTTCCGAGAACGCGGACTTTGGACGGTCGTCCTGAAGATGTCAAGCATTTTCGGGGCGCATGTGATCCAGTGTGTCGGATTCCCCCGAATCTGGCCGGGCCACCCGGTCGGCGCTACCGGTGTCCGGCAGCTTCTCGATGCCCATCGCCAGGTAACCGGCACGGCCGGCGCATACCAAGTGGAAGGCGCGAAGAGGGTCGCGACGCTGAACCTCGGTGGCAGCGGGACGACGAGCGCGTGTTTTGTGGTGGGCGGGCTTTCGGGGAAGTAGGGTAGTGGAACCGAAGAGTCTTTTACGGTTAAAGCCGAACGCGAGCGGGCGGGTTTGAACGCAGAGGCGCGGAGTTCGATTCGAGAGTTCGAAGCTGGGCTGAATCGGCGCTTGCTCTAAAACCTCTGCGTTCAACGCGGCATAGGAACTTTGGGTTCACTACACTAGGGGCCGAAGCTCCCCTTCTTGTTCGGTCAGCTCGTTCCTACAGACCCCGCGTGATCGACCGGTGCTATCGGCTTGCGGATCGGCTGCCGACGCCAACGCGGACCCTCAACCCCCGGCCCCTTCTCCCAAGCGTGGGAGAAGGGGAGTGTCGTTCCGCGCAGATGACGCCCCGCATATCCCAAACCCATCGCGCCCCGTAACATCGATGACACGCCTTCGGGCATTTGCCGCCCCCTATGCATAAACACACCACGTTGCCCAACGGTCTCCGCATCGTCACCGGCGAAATGCCGCACACCCGTTCCGCCACGGTCAGCCTGTACGTGGGCGCCGGCAGCCGCTACGAACGGGACGAAGAAGCCGGTCTTTCTCACTTTCTGGAACACATGCTCTTTAAGGGCGCTTCGAGGCGTCCCACGGCGCGCGAAATCTCCGAAGCCATCGAATCAGTCGGTGGAATGCACAACGCCGCTACCGACCGCGAAGTCACCGTGTACTACGCCAAAGTGCCCGATACCGCGGCCATGGAAACGATCGACATCCTCGCCGACATGTTCCGCCAGCCGATTATGGATCCCGCCGAGCTAGAGAAAGAACGAGCGGTCATCCTCGAAGAGCTTGCCAGCGTCGAAGACAGCCCGGGCGAGCTCGCATCGATCTTGATCGACGAGACCCTCTGGCCGTCGCAACCGCTGGGGCGCAACGTTGGGGGTACCCCGGAGTCTGTCACGGCGCTTCCGGTTTCGGCGGTGAACGCCTACCTCCGCGCACAGTACGTCCCCGAAAACGCTGTCCTGACGGTCGCGGGCAATGTTATCCACGAACAGGTGGTGGCGGCGGCCGAACGCTGGCTCGGGGACATGCCGGCGGCGGAGCCGGGCGCTTGGTTTCCAATGGTCGCGCGCAACGGCTCGCCGCGGCTCGCCCTCCGCGAGAAGCAGACCGAGCAGGCCCACATTTGCCTCGCCTACCCAAGTGTTTCGCTCAGCGATCCCGGCCGCTTCGCCGTCGACCTCTTGAGTACGGTCCTGGGCGAAGGTATGTCGAGCCGGTTGTTCCTCGAACTACGCGAAGAACGAGCCCTCGTTTACGACGTCCACAGCTACCCGAGTGAGTTCCGCGATACCGGGTCATTCACGGTCTACGCCGGGTGCGACCCGGATAACGCCAGGGTCACGCTGGAAGCGGTGCTGGCGGAAAACGAGAAGCTCCTGAAAGGCATTCCTGATGTCGAGCTGGCCAAGGCGAAGGCTATGGCTAAGGGCCGAATCCAACTGCGCATGGAAGACACGCGCGCCGTGGCCGGCTGGCTCGGTTCCCAGGAATTGCTGCTCGGCAGGATTCAGACCGTGGACGAAGTTGTGGACTGCATTGAGGCCGTGACCATTGATGACGTCATGGCCGCAGCGAAGCGCATCCTTGCCCCTGGCAATGCCACGCTGGCCCTGGTCGGTCCGTTCCCGAGTGACCAGGAATTTGCCCGCGTACTTGGCCTGTAGCGGGGGAACACGCCATGCCCGACGCCTACTTCGGAAAGCCGCAAGCGACCTTCGTCCCTGGAGGTGCGCACATTGCTGTGTATCTCGTCCCCGTTTTCGAAGGCCGTCTCGTCGTGTTTGACGTTTCCGCCAGGGCCGCTCGCGGACGGTGGTTACCCTGGAACATTTTGCCCTTCGCCGGCAACCCGTATGAGGCAGCGGCGACGCTCGCGGATCTCTGGTGTGGAGGGGCCGTCTCAGACCTGACACTCGCCGACGTGATGTCATTTCCGTCTGAACCGGGCGGCTGGGAACTGGCCATCATTTTCCGGGCCGAACTGTCGGCGCCGCCTCATGGAGACGATGCGCGAACTCCGGTGTTGCTGGAGCAGGGGCAATTCGACGCTATCGCCAGCTTTGACCCGGTCGATCTGGCCCGCTGGGTAGACCATGGGTCGGTTGCCCGATCCTCAGGCGCAAGCGCGGGACTGATCTTCTAACGCGTTACCACGAGTGTGAACCACGACATGCACCAGCCGAGGTCCGCGGGTGGCCGCATCAAGCGCCAATCCGAGGTCGGCGAAGGGGGTACCGACTTCGGTCCCATCGACGCCAATCATGACCCAGTGGGCATCACGTGGGATGAGGTGGACGGTTTGGCGAGTTCGTGTCGAGGTCGTTGGCATCTCCTCTCGAACTTCGGCGGTTGAGCGGCTCACTAAAGGCCGGGAAAACCCCAACCTTCAGCCACGACGGTCATCACCTTCGCGCGGACCCGGGCTGAGTCCACGCGAAGGCGCTTCCCCGTTGCCGTCGTTAGGATTGGCGACTATGGCCGATCTCACCGAAAACCCGCTACCCGCTTCCCCGGCTGACGCCATGCAACCGGAATGGGGAAAGACTCCCCCGAGCGACGGCGAACGGACGCTGCTGGCTGGCCCACAGGACCGGAGCTCCGAGTTGCTGCGCACGATTCGGATAGGGCTGGAGTTCATGCGGGGATTTCGCAAGCTCCACTGGGTAGGCCCGTGCGTCACGGTATTCGGCTCCGCTCGATTCGGCGAGGAACACCCGTACTACGCCATGGGCCGCGCGCTCGGCGCCGAAATTGCGCGGGCCGGTTTCACCGTGATGACGGGAGGAGGGCCGGGACTGATGGAAGCCGCCAACCGCGGTGCAACAGAGGTTCAAGGGCGCTCGGTCGGCTGCAACATCGAACTTCCATTGGAGCAAAGCCCAAACCAGTACCTCGATACGTTCGTCGAGTTTCGCTACTTCTTCGTGCGCAAAGTGATGCTGGCCAAGTACTCCTACGCCTTCGTCGCACTGCCCGGAGGGTTCGGTACTCTCGACGAGCTGTTCGAGATTTTGACCCTCATCCAGACGCGCAAGATTCGTGATTTTCCCTGTGTGCTGATGGGGCGTGATTACTGGCAGCCGCTCATCGAATTCCTCCGGGACCGCCCTCTGGCGTTCCATACGATCGCACCAGCCGATCTCGATAGGCTGTTTGTCACCGACTCCGCGGAAGAGGCCGCAAGCCATATCCGCGACGTCGCACTCACTGACTTCGGCCTGCGCTATCGCAAGCCGCCGAAGCGGCGACGTTTCCTTTTCGAGTAAGCGGTCAGGTCAGGTGCCAATTCTCTCCGTATGCTTCCGCGGCCAGCTTCCGCGCCACGCGTTGTGAAGCCACGTTCTCCCAGGTTGTGCTGTACAGTGCCAGTCGCCCGGAGCGCTGCACCCGCGAGGCCCAGGCTCGCGCGGCCAAAGCTCCAAGGCCTTGTCCGCGGAACGCCGTTACGGTCTCCAGCCCTGCTTCGCACGCTTCTTCGCCAACTCGCGACGAGTAGCACACGGAAACGACCTCGCCGTCACGGACGACGCCCACATAAGGGGCGGCCTCGCCGAGTTTCCAGCCCCTGGCAACCAACTCCGGGTGCAATGACACGCCAGAGCGGACGGAAACGATCGAGTCCTCGGGCGAATTCAGGGGAGGCACAACGAAGGCCGGTCCGCGGTGTTCACGCTGTATCTCCGCGTGGCTGGAAACGTGTGAGAGAAGGTCCTCGTCCCTGGTCGCACTGAGCCACAGCCTCGCAACCGGCTCAGCGATATCGCTTCTCACACGAACGATGCGCTCGGTGGAGGAAGTGGCGACGAAGACCCGGGGCGCGGGCGGGAGACCCGGTTCGTTGACCGCGGCCAGGCGCCCATAGGCGTCCAATACGAACGCGGTCCGCAGTTGGATCAGGAGCAAGTCACGATTTGCGAGCACTTTTGCCATGATTCTTGTACTATCGCGCCAGCGGCGTCCATAAAATGAACGAACCGCCATTCACTATGGAGGCTTGTACCCCTTATGTACGACGCGATCATTGTCGGTGCCCGTTGTGCGGGTTCGCCACTCGCCATGTTACTCGCCCGCCTCGGCCACAAGGTACTTGTTGTCGACCGGGCGAAGTTCCCAAGCGACACGCTCTCTACTCATTTTGTGACGCCAGATGGTGTGGTTCGGCTCAGCAACTGGGGACTCCTGGATCGTGTGCTCGCCACGGGCTGCCCGCCTCTTCACGGTATGGTGCAGGGCATGAATGGGATGGTCCAAGGGCCAAACCTGGATGATCCGCTAACGCTTTGTCCGCGCCGGACTATCCTCGACAACTTGCTCGTCGAGGCTGCTCGTGAGGCTGGCGCCGAGGTGCGCGAAGGTGCCATCGTCGAATCGGTCATCATCGAAGACGGCGTTGCCCGAGGCATCAGGGGCCGCGTCGGGGACGTTCAGTTCGAAGAGCGCGCTTCCGTGGTCGTTGGCGCCGATGGCCGCGAGTCATTCGTGGCACGCCAGGTGAACGCGCCTTCCTACAACGAAGTTGAAGGCACAACTTCTGGCTACTACTCCTACTACAAGGACTTTGAGGCGACCACGACCGAGCTCTATATGGGGGGCGGCCGGGCGATGTTTGTGTTCCCGACTCACGATGGCGAAACGTGCCTCGGAACCGAGTACGCAGTTGCGCGCTTCCCTGACTTCAAATCGGATATCGAGGGCAACATCATGGCTGGCATGGAGTCCGTTCCCGGACTGTCCGAACGCTATGCCCGTGCGACGCGAACCGCCAAACTGATGGGCTTCATGCCGCACAAGAGCTTCTACCGGAAGCCGTTTGGACCGGGCTGGGCACTCGTTGGCGACGCTGGCTACTACCGCGATCCACTGCTCGGCCAGGGAATCAACGATGCCTTCCGCGATGCCGACGAACTTGCGAACGCGCTCGATTCCGTGTTTAGCGGCAAGTCCGAATTCGAAAACGCCCTGGACGCCTATCAGCAGCAACGAAACGGGGCAACGGCCGGCATTTACCAGTTGACGGCACTGCTCACGAAGGATCTCGATCCTACTCCTGAAGTGATGGCGATGATGGCCGGGGACCCGCCCGCGGCGGTTTCCGCCGGGTAATTCGGTTGGTCGCTCGCGTGAACCGGTGCCAAACTATGGCGCATGGACCTTCGCGTCGCCCACCTTTACCCGGATGTGATGAACATTTATGGGGATCGCGGAAACATCATCGCGCTCCGCTACCGCTGTGAGGCGCGAAGCATCGGCTTTGAGGTTACCGATGTCAACGCCGGTGACCCGTTTGTGGCGCATGACTTCGACCTCGTCCTCGTTGGCGGGGGACAGGACCGGGAGCAGCGCCGTATCGCCGCCGACCTCGTCGCGAAAGGCCCGGAGATTCGCCAGGCCGTGGATGACGGCATGCCCATGCTCGCGGTCTGCGGCGGGTTCCAGATGTTCGGGCACCGCTACATTGGCGCCGATGGAGGAGTGATCCCGGGCATCGGTGTCTTCGACCTCGAAACTCGTCACCCGGGGCCTGACGCCGCCCGCTCGATAGGGGATGTCGTGCTTCAGACTGCGGAGGGCGAAGTTGTCGGCTTCGAGAATCACGGCGGCCGGACGTTTCTCGCGCCCGGGCAGGAACCGTTTGGCACGGTGAAGAACGGCGCCGGAAACAACCATGAAGACGGGACCGAAGGCGCCCGACGGTTTAACGCCATAGGCACCTACCTGCACGGCAGCTTGCTCCCAAAGAACCCCCTACTTGCTGATTCGCTCATCCTCACCGCGCTTCACCGCCGCTATGGTGATAGCGTCGAACTGTCCCCACTCGATGACGCGGACGAGAGCGCGGCGCACGAAAACGCTGTGAAACACGCACTTCAGCGGAGGCCTTGAAATGCTAGTGCGAGTGTGATAAAGTGTGTTCGCACAGGAGAAATATGAAATGAGCGCCAGATTAACGGTCGTCCTTGACGACGAAGATATGTACCGGCGGCTGAAAGTGAAGGCCGCCCAGGATGGTGTTTCGATGAAGGACCTTGTCGAGTCCGGGCTTCGGCTCGTCCTCGGTCTTCCGCGTGCGGCGGACTCGGCTGTTGGGGCGCCGAAACCGTTCGATTGGAATCGCTACGAGGCGTTGCTCGAGGAATTCCGGCAGGAAGATGACGCTCTTGGGCTCGATCCAACCGCGTTTCCGACTAATCTCTCGGATGTGAAGCATCAGCTCTATGGCTACCCTCCACGGGATCCTGCCGCCCGTCGCGTCGCTGAGGAACGGTCCGAATACGACGCCGAATGAAGGTCTTCCTCGATGCAAGCGCACTTGTGCCGTTCGTGTTTGAGCGTGACCAATGGGTGCTCCCGCTCCGCCGGCATCTTCGGCTGCTTCATGCCGAAGATGCGGCCCTGATCACGAGTACCTGGACCTATTACGAAGCCCTCACAATTCTACGGCGTGTTGGCTTCGTGGCACCGGCCCAATTGCGCCGGATGGTGGACTCCGAGGTGGGCGTGCTTCCCGTATCGGCCGGCATCGAATCGGATGCGGTTCGGCGCTTCTTCTCCTGGGCCGACAAGACGGCATCGGTCGTCGATCACGCGAACCTTCTGGTCGCGATTGAACAACGTGCGGACGCTATTCTCACGTTTGCCTCGGACTTTCTGCCTATCGCGCAGGGAACTGGGATTCGCATCCTGAGCTAGTCGTCGATGACCGCGTCAACTTCGATTTCCACAAGCATTCGCGAGTCGATCAGTGCGGACACCTGGACCATGGTCGCCGCTGGCTTCACTTCCCCGAAGAATTCCCGGTGCGCTTTGCTGATGTCTTCCCAGCGAGTGATGTCCGTTACGAACATCCGGGTCCGCACAACGTCTTCCATTGTCGCGCCTGCTTCGACGAGGGCGCGTTCGATGACTTCGAGACAGCGTTTCGCCTGCAAGTAGGCATCGTTGTCTCCGAACACCGTCCCGTCCGGCTGCGCGGAGGTTGTCCCCGCGACGAAGACGTGATTCCCGGTCCGCACGGCCCGAGAGTAGCCCACGACATCTTCGAAGGGACCTCCCGATGAGATGAGTTGGCGGCTCATAAGTGCTTCCTCCGTTTGGCAAGCTTTCCGGGTACACCGCGACACGACTGCGCCGATTTGTGGTTTACTTGCGCCATGCGTGGTCGAAAAACCGGATTGCTCCCGCTGGAAGTAACGATACTTGAGACGGGTATCGAAATGCGCCGCGAGGGCGCGCGGGAGTTCCACGGCTTCCTCGCCGCCAGCAGGATGCGCGATGGGGGCGAAGCGAAGCTCTTAACAGCGCGCGGGACGCTCTATAAAGCGCTCGACCGCCTTGAGCGCCAGGGTCTTTTGACAAGCCGCTGGGAGGACGCCGAAGTCGCCCTCTCCGCGGGTCGCCCACGCCGCCGCCTCTACCAGGTCACTCCCCTCGGCGAAGCCGCTGT
>JANPDX010000120.1:0-6126 GCA_031431695.1 Dehalococcoidia bacterium | reverse complement strand
AACAAGAACGGAGCCGACATAACTGCCGGTCCACCAATAATTAACCCGGCCTTAGCCTGCCCGCCAACCGCGGGCATCGTCGCAGCCCAACTCTGCCGCGAGCCGAATCGCGAACCTGTCGGTCATGCCGCTCACGTAGTCCGCCGCGCGCCGCTCGATTGGATCGTCCGGCAAAGAGTAGTCCGGCGAGATGCCTTCCGGATGGGCGACAAAGTGCCGGAACAGGAAGACGACGATGCGCTTTCCGCGTTCGGCTTCTTGCCTGGTGGCGTCCCACAGGTAGACACGCTGGAACATGAATTCTCGAAGTTCGTTGGCGGCCGAGTGGACCCTCGGGCTGAATCGGATAGTCGGGTCGGTGCCGGCGCCGCTGGCGCCCCAACTCGCTTCGACGATGTCGCAAATCAGGGTGTTCAACCGCTCCGCGTGGCCCTTTCCGAGTTCTCGCTTCGACGCATCCGGGAGGTCGTCTTCGGTGATGAGTCCGGCCCGGATAGCATCAATGATGTCGTGGTTCACGTAGGCGACGGCATCGGCTGTCTTGACTACCTGTCCCTCGACGGTCGCCGGAACGCCCCAACCTTCGGCGAAGATGTCTTCCCGGGCCTTGGAACTCGTGCCCACTGCGTCCAACACTTCGTAGGTGAGGTTGAGGCCTTTGCCGCCGCCTTCGAGCGTATCGAGTACCCGAACCGACTGGTAGTTGTGGCGGAAGCCCTCCGGGAGGCACTCCGCAAGCGCTTCTTCACCGGCGTGGCCAAACGGGCCGTGACCAATGTCGTGGCCGAGCGCGGCGGCTTCCGCGAGGTCCTCGTTGAGGTTGAGCGCTCGCGTGATCGTTCGCGCGACCTGGGCGACCTCGAGGGTGTGCGTTAAGCGCGTGACGTAGTGGTCCTGGACTGGCGCGATGAAGACCTGCGTCTTGTGCTTCAGCCGCCGGAAGGCCTTGGTGTGCAGAATCCTATCGCGGTCGCGTTGGTAGTCAGTCCGCACCGGCGAGGGCGCTTCAGGCGCCACTCTCCCGCGGCTGTTCGAGGTTTTCGCTGCGAAGCTGCTGAGCCGTTGTTCGTTGCCTTCAAGCCTGCGTCGAACCTGATGTAAATCCACGCTGCCATTCTATCGGTACGGACGTCAACAGTTGCCGCGAGTACTTGTCTCAAGTCGCGGAGCAACACGAAACGTCGAACGGGTTGCGTACCGCGTCTCACCGGGATGTCGGACGGAAACTTACTTGGGCGCCCGCCCGAGCTTCACTTCGGCATTCGCAATGATCTCGCGCGTCCTGTCGATCATGTCGGGACTAACGCTGACGCTGTGATTCCCCATTCCACCAGTTTTTCGGTCACTTCCGGGTACACGCTAGGGGCCTGGCCGCAGATTGAGACCGTAATGCCGCGACGTTTGGCCACGGTGACCGCAGTCTGAATAGCGGCCATAACGGCTTCGTTGCGTTCATCGAAGGTGTCCGCAAGGGCTTCGCTATCCCGGTCGATTCCGAGGACCAACTGCGTCAAGTCGTTCGAACCGATTGATATGCCGTCAATGCCAACATCAATAAACCGGTCGAGAACGATCACATTCGATGGGACTTCGACCATCATCCAGAGTTTGAAGTCATCTCCGCGGACGAGGCCATGCTCGGCCAGGAGTTGTTTGACGCCCTTGAGTTCGGTGGCCGTGCGAACGAATGGCACCATCACGTAGAGGTTCTTGAACTCGGCCCGGACGGCCTTTATGGCATCGACTTCGAGTTTGAAGATGTCAGGTTCGCGGATGTACCGGCTGGCCCCGCGATACCCAATCATCGGGTTCTCTTCGCTGGCTTCGTACTTCGTTCCGCCACGCAGGTTGGCGTATTCGTTGGTCTTGAAGTCCGTCAACCTGTAAACGACTGGCCGTGGGGTAAAGGCCCTGCAGAATTCCCGAATACCGGAGGTGAGTTGGGCCGTGTACTCCGCTCCGTTCCCTTCATCGATGAACTGGCGCGGATGTGTGCCGATCTGGGCGACGATGAATTCCGCGCGAAGCAGGCCGACACCATCGACGTGGCGTTGGGCGATGCGCTCCGCAAGTTCGGGTTCGGCCAGGTTCACGTACAGCCGGGTGGTGGTTTTGAGCGTGGATGCGCGCGCATACCTTTCCTTTTGGCGCTCATACCAGGCCAATCGAGCCTCGGCGCGCCCGTCGTAGATCACACCGGTGGAGCCATCGACGGTGACCTCCCGATCGACATCGAGCAAGGTTGTCGCTTTTCCAACGCCAACGACACAGGGGATGCCGAGTTCACGACTGACGATAGCTGCGTGGCAGGTTCGGCCGCCCCGTTCGGTAATGATCGCGGAGGCGCGCTTCATCGCCGGTACGAAGTCGGGAGTCGTCATCTCAGCAACCAATACATCGCCACTCTTGACGATGTCGATGTCGCGTGGGTCATGGACGATCCGGACGATACCGAAACCCACAGCGGGGCTGGCCGGCTGGCCCGAGAGCAGGACCGGGGCGGTTTCCAGGTCGCCATCGTCATCTTCGCTTTGACGCGCCTTCATGGTGGTGACAGGCCGGGCCTGGGTCAGGTAGAACTTGCCGTCCTCGTAAGCCCATTCGATATCCTGATGCGAACCATAGAGCTCTTCCACATCCCGCCCGATACGCGCGAGTTCGCGGATTTCCGGTTCGCTCAATTTTTGTGCTTCCTGAAGGTTCGTTGGCACTTCCAACCATGCGTTCGCGCCCTCGTGGCTCCCATCGGAATCAAGCGCCCTGGCGATCATTCGATCCTGGGGCGTGACGGTCTTCGCGAGAATCTCCAGGGACTCCTTGTTGACGAAGTACAAGTCTGGAGAAATCTCGCCGGAGACGATCCCTTCGCCGAGGCCATACACCGCCTCGATAGTGATCTTCGATGGGTCTGAGGTGACTGGTTCCACGGTGAACATAACGCCGGACTTTTGGGATTGCACCATTCGCTGGACGGGTACAGCAAGACCGACCTTGGTGTGGTCATAGCCGGCTTCTTCGCGGTAGAAAATGGCCCGGCCTTCGAAAAGGGACGCCCAGCAGGCCTGGACGGCTCGGACGACATTTTCAGGACCAACGACGTTCAGGAATGTGCTCTGTTGTCCGGCGAAACTTGCTTCTGGCAAGTCTTCCGCGGTGGCCGAGCTACGTACCGCGACCGGTCCTTCTCCGAGTTCCCGATAGGCCTCGATGATTTCGTCGGCGAGGTGGCGAGGCATTGGAGCGTCGATAATGCGCTGCCGAATTTTCGAGGCGCGTTCGCTGAGGGTCCGCGAATCATGGACATCGAGATTGAACAGGTCGCCCTTGATGAGCGGCTCAAGGGCATTGGTTTGGATGAAGCGGAAATAGGCATCCGCCGTTACGACGAAGCCTGGAGGAACGGGGATAGAAGCACGCGTCAGTTCGCCGAGGTTGGCGCCCTTGCCGCCGACGAGGCCGAGATCGTCTCGTCCTACCTCTGAAAACCAGACTACCGAGCGGGTCATGCTAACCAATCTGCCTATACCTCCGGTGGTTGTGCATAGTGCAGGCCGATGGCTTCGGTCGGCGCATTATAGGCAGCGGCCGGGGATGCACGCACCCGGCCGCGCATAACGTTGGCCGCTTTGTGAAGCCTTACTCCACGGTCACCGTCTTTGCCAAATTTCGTGGCTGATCGACGTCGCAACCTCGATGTACCGCGACCTCGTAGGCCAACAACTGGAGCGCAATCGAAGCTACAAGCGGTTCGAGCAACTCAGAGACCTCGGGGACTTCTATGACGCTATCGGCAAGGGCGGCGATTTCCATGTCGCCTTCCGTGACCACAGCGAGAACGCTACCTCCGCGAGCCTGTACCTGCTCGATGTTCGAAATCATCTTCGAACGTAGCGCATGCCGGGTTGCGATAGCGATGGTCGGAAAAGCCGGATCGATGAGTGCAATCGGGCCATGCTTCATTTCTCCAGCCGCGTAGCCCTCGGCGTGGATGTAGGAGATTTCCTTCATTTTGAGGGCCCCTTCCATCGCAGCGGGAAACGCAAGGGCGCGGCCGAGGAACAACATGTGGTGTGCGGTTGCGTATCCAGCGGCAAGGCGCTTGTACTGTTGGCCGTGTTGGAGCACACGGGCGACGGCGTCGGGCAGCTTCACCAGGTCGGCGATTCGCGCCTGGACCACGTCCTGGGTGATGTGTCCTTTGGCCTCGCCCAGCTTCAACGCCAGCGCATAGAGCGCCACGACGGCCGCGGTGAAGCACTTTGTGCTCGCCACGCCGCGCTCCAAACCCGCGCGAGTGTAGACCGCCCCATCGGCCACTCGGACAGTCTGGGCGCCTTCCGTGTTGCAAATCGTGACTTGTAACCCACCCTTGGTTCGGGCGACGGCCATCGCTTCGAGGACATCCACGGTCTCGCCCGACTGACTAACGGAAACGACGAGCGTTTCCGGCCCGAGCACCGGGTTCCGGTAGCGAAACTCGCTGCCGTTGTCGGTTTCAGCAGGCACGCCGGCGAACTCCTCGAAGTAGCGCCGGCCGATCATTGCCGCGTGAAGGCTGGTACCCATCCCGATCAGGACGACGCGTTTCACGTTCGCCAGCCGATCGGCGGCCGCACCGAGGTCGTTCAGATACAGTTGCGCCGGCTCCAACGTCGCCAGGCTCCAGATCGTGTCGGAAAGCGCTTCCGGCTGTTCCATGATCTCTTACAGCATGAAGTGCTGGTAGTCGCCTTTGAGTGCGCTAACCGGGTCAATCGGCGTTCGCTTGATGGCAACATCGGCCAGGGCGCCTGTTACATCGACGAAGCTCGCCCCGCCCTTGTCTATCCGTGCGAATTGACCGTCGGCCAGGAAAGCGACGCGCTGCGTGACCGGGAGCACCGCCGCGAGGTCGCTGGCCAGCACCATTTCACCTTCGCCGTAGCCAATTACGACGCCACCAGCGTTTCCGATTCTTCCCGCCACTATCACCCCGGGCTCGGAAGGGGCCATGACAACAATTGCCTGTGAACCGGTGAGGCGCGTCGCAGTCGTCCGCAGGGCGTCGATGAGTGGCAGTCCACGTTTGATCTGTTCTTCCATCAGGTGGGCGATGGTTTCCGTATCGGTTTCGCTGAGGAAGACGTGACCGGATGCGAGGAGTTCCGCCCGTAGTTCCGCGTAGTTCTCGACGATGCCGTTGTGAATCACTACCACTTCGCCTGAACAACTCAGGTGAGGATGCGCGTTCTGGTCGCTGGGCTTGCCATGCGTCGCCCAGCGGGTGTGTCCGATACCAGTGGTAGCCGCGCTGCCTTCAAGGGCCAGCGCGCTCGCCAGGTTGGCAATCTTGCCCTGGCGCTTCGTTACGGAGAGTCTTCCGCCGGATCCCGGATCGAGGATCGCAATCCCGGCGGAATCGTAGCCGCGATATTCCAGGTCTTTGAGGGCGCGCAAAAGGACGGGGATAGCGGGCTTGTCGCCCGCGTAACCAACTATTCCACACATGTGGTATCTCCAATGCCTTGGGCCCGATGCGGGCACAGACGGCAGCACACGACGCCTCACCGTTGAGGGCGAAAGACGCTTTTCTGGGAGTGGAGAGCAAAAGAGGGATTGCGAATCCCTGGCACCTGGTACACGTTTGTCAGCTGGTTACCCGCGCTGGTTTGTGTGCTACCTGCGGCTGTGCTTGCCGGGGGGCCATCCGCCGAATGTTTCGATACTGCCCCCGCCTCGTCGTCCTCCAATGAAGGACCTGGCGCTTGTGACTGGCTCTCTGTGTGCTGTGGGCCGGTATTCTTGCGAGCACCTCCGGTGGTGAACTTTAGCGAGTGTGACGCTGGGGCACCTTCGGGGTCAACTCTCAGCCCGGGAAATGCCAGCGAACCCGAGGAAGTCGTCTTCCCACTCAAGGACTGCCCGGATGAGTGCTGCCTCGATCGCGAAGGGTTGGGCCTGGATCCCGCGCATGCGGAATTCCTGCTCGAGCAAGATCGAAATCTCGTCGATTGGCTTGACGTGGATTCCAAGCTCGCGCTCGGTCTCGAAAATGAGGTCGATGAGTTCGCCTGAGAGTTGATAGCCGTCTTCTTGCAGTTGTTCCCAGACCCATTCGGAACATTCGGTGAGCAATGCGCCCTGGAG
>JANPDX010000119.1:0-1662 GCA_031431695.1 Dehalococcoidia bacterium | reverse complement strand
CCACGTCGGCAATATCCGGTCGGCGCTGTTTAGCTGGGCCTATGCACGGGCGAACGGCGGCCAGTTCCTCCTCCGCATCGAAGACACGGACCGCAACCGCCTCGTGGAAACGTCGACTGGAGCGATCATGGAGAGTCTTCGGTGGCTGGGCATTGATTGGGACGAGGGGCCCGAAGTCGGCGGCCCGCATGCACCGTACTTCCAGTCCCAGAGACTGCCGCTCTACCAGAAGGCGGCCGCAACACTGATCGACGAGGGGCGGGCCTACCGGTGCTTTTGCAGCACGGAACGCCTCGACCAAATGCGAGCGGCTCAGGCTGCCAACAAACAGCCGCCGGGATACGACGGCCTCTGCCGCCGGCTAACTCCGGAGGAGGCGATTGCCCGGGCGAGGACTGAGCCATTCACAGTCCGGTTCGCCATGCTCAAAGACGGGCAAACCGAACTGAACGACATCGTTCGCGGGCGGGTCGTGTTCGAAAACAAATTGCAGGACGACTTCGTGATGGTGAAGTCGGATGGCTACCCCACTTACCACCTCGGCGTAGTCGTCGATGACACGGAGATGGAAATTACCCACGCGATCCGTGGCGACGAATGGATTTCGAGCGCACCCAAGCACATCCAGCTTTATGAGGCGCTCGGCTGGGAGCCGCCCGTTTGGGCGCACTTGCCTTTGATCCTCGGGCCCGACCACAAGAAGCTGAGCAAGCGCTCAGGTGACACCGCGCTCCTCGACTACAAGGCCAGCGGCTATCTGCCCGAAGCGATGATCAATTTCCTGTCGTTCCTGGGATGGTCGCTGGATGACCACACTGCCATCCTCGGGGTGGACGAACTGAAAGAACACTTCGACCTCCAGCGGGTCGTCGCGAACCCGGCTGTCTTCGACATTGACCGGCTGAACTTTCTCAACGGGCATTACATACGCGAGATGGCGCCCGATCGCTGGATAGAGACAATCGCTTACTGGTGCGAGGCGGGCCTGCCCGACACAGTCAAGCGGCCAATCAGCCGAGAGGTGGTGGAACAGGTCGCGCCGCTACTCAAGGAGAGGGTCGCCAAACTCTCAGACATCGCCCCCATGGTGGAGTTCCTGTTCGGGTACGACGTTCCCGATTACCCACTGGAGACGCTCGTCGAACGGGTTGGCGATACCGCCACCGCGGTCCGGGTGCTGGACGCGGCGCTCACTCATCTCGACGCGGTTTCAGAGGAAGGCTGGCAGGTCGAACGAATTGAGGCCTCAATTCGAGGGCTCGAAGAACCACTCGAAATGAAGCTTCGAAAGTTTGTTTCAGTGCTTTATGTCGCCGAGATGGGCAGGGCACAGGGTATTCCGCTGTTCGACTCGCTGGCGTTGCTCGGTCGTGAGCGGGCGCTCCAACGATTGCGGACGGCCAGGCTGCGGCTCGGGTAGCGAGTCGCCGGGCGTTGGTTCGGGCGCGAGCCGAGGCCAGAGTAGAGCGATTGGGATGACGCGTGGTACGCTGGATGCCGTCTTGCTGGGGACTCGTCGAATGGTAGGACAGCAGTTTCTGGTACTGTATGTGGGGGTTCGACTCCCTCGTCCCCAGCCAATGATTTTGAATCTGGGTAACACATAACGGAGCGGTAAAACGCGACATTTCTTGTCGCGAACATCACCAAAGACCGTGGATT
>JANPDX010000118.1:0-2273 GCA_031431695.1 Dehalococcoidia bacterium | reverse complement strand
CTACCTGAACCCGGCGAACGCCGAAGCCCACCCGGACGCTGTTCGAGCCATACTCAACGCGGACATCATCGTCATCGGCCCCGGCAGCCTCTACACCAGCGTTTTGCCGAACCTTTTGGTCCCCGGCATCCAGAAGGCACTCGTCGCCACGAGCGCCATGAAGGTCTTCATTTGCAACGTGGCGACTCAACAGGGAGAGACCGACGGGTTCAGCGTCGCCGACCATATCGAGACGCTTGAGCGCCACACCGGTAAGGGAATCCTGCAAGCGGTGCTTGCGAACAACAACATCGTCCCCGAGCTGCCCGAGGAATGGCACTCCAGCGCCGTGCCAATCAGCAACGACGCGTTGAGCGCCTTCGAGGGCCTTCGTCTCATCCAGGCCGACGTCGTCGCTGAAGAGAACCGGTACCGGCACGACCCCGTAAAGCTCGCGGCTACCGTTATGCGGCTGTACGATAACCGCGAAATCTTCTCGCCCGAAACGAGGCGTCCCGCTCCGGAAGCCTCGCTCGCCGCAACACGGTAACGCTCCAATGCTGATGAACATGCTCCAAATCGGAATCTCCGCGGTCCTCATCGTCGTCGTGCTCCTCCAGGTGAAGGGGTCGGGCTTCGGCGCCGCCCTTGGGGGAATGTCCGGCGGCGGCGTTTACCGCACAAAGCGCGGCCTCGAGCGGACCCTCTTCCAGGCCACAATCCTCCTGGTTGTCGCCTTTGTGATGGTCTCGTTCTTGAGCGTCCTCTCTCAGAAGTAGCGGTTGCTTATGCCCCGGAACACCGCGCATCCGCGCAGGACGGTAATTCTCGCGACAACCTTCGTCGTTGCGGTGGTCGCGGCTGGCGCCGCGCTGGCGCTGCGAATTTCCGGCAATGATGGTGTCGTCCTTACCCAGACATCCAGCTACACAGAAGGCGTTTCCGGTACCTGGCAACGCGTGAACCCCCTGTTCGCTCCGGCCAACGAAGTGGACGAGGATCTCTCCCAGCTGGTCTTCTCTTCGCTCGTTCGCCTTGCCCCGGACGGCCGCGTTATCGCCGACCTGGCCGAAGTCCCACAGGTCTCCGATGAAGGCCGGACCTACACCTTCAAGCTCCGTCGAAACCTTGTCTGGCATGATGGCCAGCCGGTCACGTCCCGGGATGTCTCCTTCACGGTACGGACATTGGTGGATGGCGACTTTAGCGGAGACCAGACATTCGCCGAAGGTTGGCGCGGAGCCTTGATCGAAACGCCCGATGCCCAGACCTTCATCGTCCGCCTCCGGCAGCCCTCGGCGCCCTTCCTCGCTCGAAGCGCCACCGTCGGAATCCTGCCCGAACACCTGCTCGGCTCCGTGCCAGTGCGCGAACTGGAAGACGCTCCATTTAATGCGGCGCCGGTGGGCACAGGCCCATACAAGGTCGATTCCCTCGACTCCCGCGAGGCCCGGCTCACCGCCAATGACCGCTATCACCTCGGCAAGCCGGCAATCGACCACCTCACGCTTCGCTTCTATACCGACGATGCCAGCGCCACGCGCGCGCTCCAGTCCGGCGATGTCCGCGGACTCCTTCTCCGGGGCTCGGTGTCTCAGGGCCAGCTCTCCGACCTCCAGAAGGTCAAAGACACGAAGGTCGAGCAGTTCGAACGGGCCACGCAGGTCCTCCTTTATCTGAACACGACGAACGCGCTGTTCCGCGACCAGCGCGTCCGCCAGGCCCTGTCACTTGGCCTGAATCGACCCGCAATCGTCGAAAAGAACTTCCTCGGGGCTGCCACCGCGTCTTCGTCACCGGTAACGCCCGGCACATGGGCCTACGCCAAGGACTACGACCTTACCGGGCTGAACCTTTCCCAGGCGAAGACCCTGCTCCAGGATGCCGGCTGGCAGCAATCCGCTACCACTGGCATCCTGACTCGAGAGGGGCAGGAGTTCAGGTTCACCATCCGCGTCGATAACGATCCTGTTCGTTTCGCCGTCGCTACTGAAATCGCCACCCAGCTCTCTGCCCTTGGAATCCGCGCTTCGGTAGCGAGCACGACCTTCACCGTCCTGAATTTCGACTACCTCATCCCGCGCCGCTACGAGGCTGCGCTCGCAACCTGGGAACAGGGTCCCGACCCTGACCTCTACTTTGGCTGGCATAGTTCACAGATGGGCACGGCGGGACTCAATCTCGGAAATTTCGAAGATCCCGTAAGCGATGAACTTATCTCCAAGGGCCGGACGTCGAACGACTTCGAAGTTCGAAAGGATAGCTACCGCCAGCTCCAGGAAATCTGGCAGGAC
>JANPDX010000117.1:0-3848 GCA_031431695.1 Dehalococcoidia bacterium | reverse complement strand
CTGACCGTGGTTGCCGCTGCGTCGCTCTCAGAGGCGACGGCTGGAAGCGGCGCGACCGGAATGATCGGGAAGGCTGGCGCGACCGCTCTAGCCGCGAACTACTCGATCCTGTGGCCCGTCACGATGTGGAAGACTCCGCCCACGGTGACGTTCTTCACGCCGACAGCGGCGGGCGCGCAATGCTGGCGCTTCAGCGGAGCGGCGGCGGCGGCGCAGACGGCGACGGCGGTGCGGGCATCTTCGACGACGGATCGCGGAACGGTTATCACCGCCACCGGGGACGCGGGTGGAGCGGTTGGCGATCTGGTTGGCGTCCACTTCACGGCGGATGCGGAGATCGCGGCGTAGAAGTGGCTTGCGCGATGGCTGGTGTGCTGTGTAGTGTTGGGTTGGCACCTAAGGAGGGCTGGCAATGAACTATGGATCTCGGAAGCAGCATGGAGTTGCTCAGGCGAGGAAGTCGTCCTGGGCGAGCGCGATCGAGGGGCAGCGGTTCGGGTTGCGGAGTGGCGCGTATTCGGTTGCGCCTGTTGGGGTGTTGAGCCCGATTTCTTTCGTCGCGACGACTCCCCTTCTGATCATTCAGAACAGCGCCTCTTCGAAGGCGCTTGTTTTGAGTTCGTTGTGGTTCACGGCGATCTCGCCCTTGGCTGGCGGCCCGATCTACGTGTCGATCTTCCGGGATACGGCGGCGCGCCGCTCCAGCGGCGGCACTCAGTTGTTGACCTATTCGGTGGATGGGGTGACGCATGCGGCCGGCGCCGGTATTGCTGGTTTCACGGCGTGGTCGTTGCCGACTGCTTCCGCGGCGGTGAATCCCGCGACGACGGCCGGAGTGGGCTCGCATCCGTTGTATGACTTTTCGTTCAACGAGGCGATCGACCGGGATCCGATTGACCTGGACATTGAGGACGGGATTCGCATCGGGACGACGGGGAGTATCCTGGTGTACATGTGGGCTGCGACGACTGGCGCGACGGTGGTTATTGGTGGTGAAGTGATTGAAGAGTTGGGGGCCTAGACTATGCTGATCAAAACTCGTGGCGGTGGTCCGGCTTCCTCCATCGCCTCCGGCGCAACCGGAGGGCCGCTCTACCTCACGAAGAACGCTGCGGGCGCACCGCCGTATTCGTTCGCGGGTGACACGGATACGGGCGTGGATTCGTATGCGGCGAACACGCTGGATTTTGTGGTAAACGGCGCTCGGGCTGCAAAGGTCACCGTGAACGGAATCTCCATCGGCCCATCAGCGGGTTCCTATTCGGGCTATGGGCTCGTCCTGGAAGACACCTTCGCCGCAGCCGGATATACGGCGTCGATTCAGAATCTTTCAACGTCGGGATTTGGGCAGGTTGCGGCGTACAACGCGGGGGGTTATTACGCCTCGATTTATTGCCGCGGTTCAGCGGCGTCGGTCGAGCCGGGCGCTGCGGTACTGTATCTAGGCGGGTCAACGAGAAATCGAATTTACAGCGGCAATGCGGAAGTGCAGATCGGCAGCTATGGCATTGCCTCTCCAGTCGCGCAAATCCTCACGCTTGGTCAGGACTCAAGGGCAGGAACCGATACGAACGTCGCTGGATCGAGTGGGACGTTTCGGACGAGTCTCGGAACGGGAAACGCGGTGGGCGCATCATTGATTTTTGAGTCTGCGGTTCCAGTCGGCAGCGGTACGGGGGCACAGACCTACGCGACTCGCTTTCGGGCGAACAACAACAATACTTCGTTCGCGGATGCTGCGAAAGGCACGACTGACACGACGGGATGGCTGATGATTCCTTCGTGCGCTGGCACTCCCACGGGCGTTCCCGCTTCGATCCCCTCGGGACAGATTGCAATGGTGTTCGATACCACGGCAAAGAAGCTCTGGTTTTACTCAGCCGCCACGTGGATGAAAGGGCAGGTCACCGCCGTTGACACCATCTGGGCCTAAAGGAGCCTCATGGAATTCACGCAAGCCGAACTCGAAGCGATTTACGTCCTCTTCGACAAGACGCAGGTTGCAGGAATCGAGTCCAAGCAGCTCGCCGTCAACGTCATGGCGAAGGCGCATGCTATGATTCAGGAAATACGGAAGCTCGTGGTGGAGAATTGATCCTCTCCGCGCTCGCGGCGTGGGCGTGCTGCATGGTGGTTTGGTATCTCAACCTGAGAAGGGAGTTGAAGCGTGGACATTGAATCGGTCAAAGCTCTCGCTCAGATGGGGTTCGCCGTGTTTGTGGCGGTGTTCCTGCTCTTCCGTTTCGAGCGGGCCATCAAGGGGCTGACGACTGCGATCTATCGTTCGAGTGACATGCAGATGGAAGCGATTCAGTTGTTGGGGGCGTTGATCCGTGAGGACAAGGGATTGCCGCAGCCCCCGATCCACGCTCATAGGCGTCATAACGATGGGCGACCGAAACCAAATGAGGAGGGGCCGGATGCGTAAGCTGATGCTGGTCGCGTTTCTGGGGATTGTGGGATTCGTGACGGGCTGCGCCGGTCTTGAGAAGGCTCGCGTTGAGCAGGAGCGCGGGTTCTTCATCGAAGCGGCCAAGGCCCAGGTGATCATCGAGAAGAGTGATCTGCCTGAAGCGGAGAAGAGGTCCTGGCGCCTGTTCTGGGCTGGGCAGGATTTCCGCATCAAGCAGGAAGAAGAGGCGGTGAAATAATGGACTGGAAATCACTGGCGGTTGCGACCTGGACCGAGGTGAAGGATGGCTTGGGTGCGGCGTACGACAAGCTGACTGATGGTGAGAAGCAGCTTGCGAAGGATCTTGTCGAGGAGCTGGCGATTGCTTCGGGTCTTCACCTGATCTCCCCGAACGATTCAACCGCGGGCCGGGTGTCTCGGGCGAAGTCGGGGCTCTCCGCGATGGCGTTTGGCGGCGCTCTGATCGTGAAGGGCGTGATGGCGGAGAAGGCTGTGAACGCAATCACGAAGGTCGCGACTATGCTCTTGACGTTGGCGTTGTCTAAGATTTAACCGGGACGGTGCATGTTGTTGATGGATTCCGGCGCCCGTGCGGAAGCGATACAAACCGCGAAGCGTCGGGGAATCACACTCCCCGAGGCTTTTTCTATTTCTGTAGTTCCGCAAGTTTCGAGATCAGCACTTCGGTCCCCTTCACGAGTTCGGCGTTCTGCGATTTCAGGAAGGCGATCTCGCGATTGAGTTCGTGTATCTCCGCTCCGTATTCCGCGCGCTCGTTTTCGATGGCCTCGTTCAGCTCGCGCGCTTCGTGGAAATCGCACCAGTCAGTCGCCCGTCGTGCGCGTTCGAGTGGCGTTATTTCGGCTCTCCCGTCGCGGCGATTTTGGAGAGGGCTTCGTGGCAGGCGTGTGCCGCGATGCAGCACTCACAATCGCTGTCCGGCCTGTCGTCGTGCTGGTCGCAAACTCTGCGAAGCGCCTCCACCGCAACCGCGAGCTTCGCTTCGGCGGCTTCGGCGCGTGACCTGAAAATATTCGCGGATTCAGCGCACTTGTCAGCGTCGTGCTTACTGTTCGCGAGATCATCTCTGAGGTTCAAGATTTCATCGGCCATCATGTCCGGCGTGTCGCAACCGAAGAGAATTCCGACGCGAGTTCCGGCCTCAACGAGCCGCGCGTTATCCGCCTTTGATGCGCCCTCCAGCTCCCTGCACCGCGCCTCGGCGGCAATGGTCTTCGCGCTCTCCCGCCCGACATTGTTCGCAGTCTCCAGGTTTTCGACCCTGCGGTTCATGTCCATGATCCACTCCGCGCTCGGCCCATCCGCTCTCAGGCAATCGACTGCGGACATGACCATCCTCACGGTCGATTCGTCGGCATTTCGGGCAATGTTTTTGCTCACGCACTCTAGACCAGCCTCCCTCACCTTCCGTTCG
>JANPDX010000116.1:0-1616 GCA_031431695.1 Dehalococcoidia bacterium | reverse complement strand
TGACTGTCTCGCAGGTTTCTGAACTTGATCACTGGGGAGCAAGCTTCTTCAGCGAACTCAACAGCAGATCCTGGCGCTCTTTCGTCAGCCACGTCGATGTTGGGTCAGTCACCGTGGGCGCCGCGGCCGACGCGGCCGGCGAGGCCTCGGGGACAATCGCGTCGCCACAACCGGCAACTATCGTCGCGCCGAGGACGAGGATCAGTGGCCAGGGGACGAAGCGGCGAAGATACATTCCAGCCAACGCTACCTCACAACGCCAACCCGGCAAATTCAGGGCTCCGCGTTAGTCCTGGTTGCCGCGAACTTTGCGACTGTAGCGGTCGCTGATCTCGAGCGGACCGGCCAGGAACACCGGGTCCGGGTTCAAGGCATACTCACGAAGGCATGCCTCAGTGAACTTGATCGCGTGCTCATCGCCGGAAAAAACGCACCGGTCGATCAGCTCTTCGCGGGTGGGCGCGGTGTCAGGCAGTTGGAAGTCGTGGGGGTCGTGGCTGCGCGAATGAATCGCCGCACAGGCCTGCCACGCGTAACGAGCGGCTACCCGCGCCACCTGATCAGAGACGTGGGGCACAAGCATCCTCAAAGCGCTTGGCGCCGTCACGGTGTGGACATAGGCGATGCGCGCCACACCGGAGTTTTGCAGGTAGGCATTCGCCATCACCGAGGTGAGGTCGGATATCCAGGCGGAAAGGTCGTCGCCGGGTGCGGCCATGTTGATGACCGGGCCGAACGGCGGGTAGTCATCCAGTTCGGCAACGGCGCGAAAGATGGTCGTGGCCCGAGGGTTGCGCAGTTCGGGAGGCATGATTGGGATTCGCGGCAGGGCTTCGGAGGCCAATGCCGGGACGGTGGGACCGGGACTGCCCGGCATCACCTGGTAGCGGGCTGCCCAATAGGCGAGGCCAGAGACGAGTTCGGCGATGCGGGCGGAATCAGATTCGTCCGAGGCGAGGCTCCGGACGGCGTGGGCGGTGCGGATGAGTCCGTGGGTGGCGCCAGCCATCATGCCGGGGGCGAGGCGGGGTATCCAGGTTTCGAGCACATCCCGCCACGGGGCGGAATCGACCTGGGCGGTGAAAAAGTCTTCCCAGTCGGAGACGCGAAGGATGTCGCCGAGAGACTCGCGCCATGCCGCGGAGCTCACGGGGGATGCGTTCGCGGGGCGCTCGGCGAGGCGCTTTCGGTAGTTTTCAGTCCACGATTCGATGGCCTCGCCGCGCCCGAGTGAGATGAGCGCCTCGGCGGCCATGGGCCCGTGGTTCGAGAGGCCAATGGCACCGAATTCGGGGCCGCAGCCTTCGAGCATCTCGAGCGCATGGTTGATGGACGTCACCGTCAACCTCCGAACGCGGCGATCATAGCACCGCCGACAGGCTTGGGCCTCGGCATTTCGTAGGATTGTGCGTGCGAGGCGGCGTTCCTTGCGGGGGCATGGCTGCGCTCGTACCATCCTGACCGCAACACCAAGTTTCAGGAGAACACCCATGGCAGACGAGGGATTCGAATTCCCGGTCGATCGGACGCAGGTAATGCTGTTTGCCCGGTCAGTGCTCGATATCCGGCCCGAGTACTCGGACCCGAACGATCCGGCGACGAAGGCTGTAGGCGGC
>JANPDX010000115.1:0-15123 GCA_031431695.1 Dehalococcoidia bacterium | reverse complement strand
GGGGACATGTCCAGGTACTGGCGCGGGATGTCCTGCTGCCAGCTTACGAAGGCCGGTTCGCTCGATAGCGGCACCGGGATGAGCGCATCGGTGGGGCAGGTGTCCGGATCGGTGTAGAGCACGAGCCGCTCGGCGTACGAGGGCGCCTGTGGAGTGAGTACTGCCATCCGAACCTCCGGGGACTTAGTGTAGGAATGACACTAAGTCGCACGTCAAACGTGCCACCTTCCGGACTTCGTGTCAACAGGACACGAAGTATCTTCACGCGCGAAGAGACGTTGTAGGGCGGTCCGGCGTTTGGCGCCCGCCTATTTCTTCCTGGCCACCCGTGGCTTCGCCCAGCCCTTGCTCATCATCCACCGCGAGCTAAAACGAGAGAATCCGAAACCCACAAGAATCGCCCAAAATCCGAAGGAAATCGTAATAAAAATTGAGTTGTCGGTTTGGTTCTGGATGCCCGATGCGATGACACCCATCCAGAGGCCGAAGAACCCGCCAATCGCGAAGGCAAAGTACACAGGGAACGTGCGCCAATGCCATGTTGGCATCGGGGTTGGCTGCATCCCGGTAGCCGCCGGGGCGCCATGGTGGGCAACTTGCGGCTGGGCGGCCACTGGCTTCTTCCGTCGCGGGCGGGCGCTCACGATGGAACCCCGAACTTCAGCCGGAAGGCCATATCGCAACGCAGGCAAAAAGGGACGACATCGCGTCCCAGCAGGTTTCGAAAGCCGATCACATGTACTCCACAGGCCCGGCCCACTTCGTTGATGCGGGAATCGGGGAAATGAAACAGGCCGCCACAATCAGCGCAGATAAGTGCGCTGAAACGGCCGATATCTTCCTTGCACTCCACGCAGGTGGCGGTGGGCACCGGCCAATTGTCGATTGACGGCTGCCGAATGTCGATTCCACCCTGTCAATGGGCGACCGCGAACTCCAGGACGTCGGCTCGCGTGAAGAGCAGCACTCCGGACGATGTCTTCCGGTGCTTCAGGTGGCCGAGTTGCGCGGCTCGTTCGAGAGTCGATTCCGGCAGTCTCGCAACCGCCGCCGCTTCGCCCAGGTCGAGGACGTCGTCGAGGGAACCCGGCGCGGGTTCGGGATTCAAACAGGCGTTGCAGGCGAATTGGAGCCCCAGGTGCTCTTCGTTGATCCACACCTGGCCACAGTCGTCCCCGGGCATGTCGGCCCGGGAGTTCAGGTGATACAGGCGCCCGCAGACGCCGCAAAACGCCACCATATGTGGCTCCACGATCAACAGGCAGACGGTGCAGTTTTCGATAACGGCTTCAGAAGACATGGCAGAACCTTACCGGAGACTACAGGAACCTTGACTGGCGGGGAACGCGATCCCTATGATCATAGCGCTTTAGCAATTCCTTCGGCCGTCCCGCAAGGGCGACCGCCGGTTCTGCCGCGACAGGATAGGAGGGTGTGTGGCCCTGGCCACGACGATCGAATACGCGCGATTTATCGAACTGCTTGGGGTCAAGCCGCTGCCCGATGCCCTGCTCGGCCAGGCGCTTACGCACGCCTCGTACCTCAACGAAGCTGACTCTTCGGCAATTTCCAACGAACGGCTTGAGTTCCTCGGCGACTCCGTACTCGGAATGATCATCGCGTCAGTCTTGTTCGATCATTTCCCGGATGCCGGTGAAGGTGACCTCACCCGGATGCGCGCCGAAATCGTCCGCGGCACCAGCCTCGCCCGTGTGGCAGTCCGGCTTGGGTTTGGCGAGCACATCATCCTTGGCCGCGGTGAAGAGGCCGCTGGCGGCCGTCGCCGCGACCGCAACCTTGCTGGCGCACTTGAGGCCATGATCGGCGCCGTCTACGAGGCCCACGGCTATCGCGCCGCCAAAGCATTCACTCGCCGCCTGCTCAAGCCCGAGCTAGAGCTCATCCACCGCGATGGCGCCCAGGTCGATGCCAAGAGTTCGCTCCAGCACCTCGTCCAGGCCCGCTGGCACGAACCGCCTGAATATGTGACGGTGCAGGAAGCGACCGGTGCGTTGCATCGGTTCATCGTCGAAGTCCGTATCGCGGGCTCCACCCTCGGTCGGGGCGAGGGGCGAAGCAAGCGCGAGGCGCAGCAGGCTGCCGCACAGGAAGCTTTGCCTGCGTTGGCTTCGCAGCCGAAGGCGGAGGACTAGCCCCGTGTACCTCAAAAAACTCTCCGTCCAGGGTTTCAAAAGCTTCGCGACAAGCACCACCTTCGATTACGGCCGTGGTGTCACCGCCGTGGTAGGCCCCAATGGCTCGGGCAAGAGCAACGTTTCGGATGCCATACGCTGGGTGCTCGGCGAGCAAAGCACGAAGCTCCTTCGAGCGAAAAAACAGGAAGACGTCATCTTCGCCGGCACCAAAGACCGCGCCGCCGTCGGCATGGCCGAAGTCGCTCTCACCCTCGATAACGAGGGCCGCTGGCTCCCACTCGACTTCGCCGAAGTAGAAATCGCCCGGCGCGTCTACCGCAACGGTGATTCGGAATACCTTTTGAACGGCTCTCGCGTCCGCCTTCGCGATGTCATCGACCTCCTGATGAAGGGCGATGTCGGGCAGAACAGCTACTCGATTATGGGCCAGGGCCTGGTCGATGAAGTCCTTAGCATGTCGCCGGACGAACGCCGTTCGTTCCTGGACGAGGCCGCCGATGTCAAGCGGTTCCGCCTGAAAATTCGCGAAGCCCAGGACCGCCTCCTCGCCACGCGCGACAACATCGAGCGCATCACGCTCATCATCGAAGAAATCGCACCCCGGCTGGCTCAACTGAGCCGCCAGGCAGACCGTGCCGCCGAGCACAAGACTCTTTCGGCCGAGCTGCTGGACCTCCTGAAGGCTTACTACGGGCACCTTTGGAACGAAGGCCAGAACACGCTGGTCCGTTCGAGGGCCTCCCTCGACCAGGGAATCGCGGAAAACGCGACCGCCGGACAACGCGTGAGCCAGCTTCGCGAACAACTGCGGACGCTTTCCGAAGAAATCCGCAAGCGCCGTGAGGCCATCGGCCGCCGGGACACCCGCAACGCCGAAATCGACCATCGGCTCATGGCCACCGAACAGGCCATCGCCCTCGACCGCGAACGCCACAACATGGTTTCTTTCCGCCGGGAAGAAGTTCGCCTCGAACTCGATGCGCTGGAGGGCGAACGTCTCTCGCTTGCTTCCACGGATGTCGATGACGGCCGGCGCGGCATCGAGGTCGTCGGCGAGACGGAAACCGCTCGCGAGGGTTCAGTCCGCACCCGTGCCGAACTCGATTCCGCCGAACGCGACTACTCCACCCTCCGGTCACGTACGCAGGAGCTCCGTGATGGCGCCGACGGCGACGACCGGCGCGCTAACGGCATGGCATCCGACGTAGAAACCGCGCAGCGTCGCATCGCCGACCTTGACCACGAACTCGAACAGCTCGTTGCCCGCCGGAAGCAGGTCATCGTCGAACTTATTGGCTATGGCCGCCGCTTTGCGGAAGCAAGCACCGCCCTTGCGGAAGGCGAGATCAATGTTGAATCGGCCCGCGAAGGCGCCGAATCAGCCCGCGAACAGCTCATGCGGGTGCAGGAAGAAGTCCGCGAGTTCGAATCGTCTGGCAACAGCGACCTCCGCGAACTCGACCATCTCGAGGGCCGGCTCGATGCCCTCGTCCGCGTCCAGGCTGAACACGACGGGGTCGCGGCGGGCACGCGCAACGTTCTCATCATGGGCCAGGCACTCATCGACAATATCGAACCCGGCAGTTTGGGCGAACCCCCCGAGATAACCGGCGTGATCGGTTTGCTCTCGCGTCAGCTTCGCGTGCCCGCCGGCCTCGAAATCGCCATTAACGCCGCTCTCGAACAGCGCCTGCACGCGGTCGTCGTCGAGAACGAGGCGGTCGCGCTGGAAGCCATCAACGTTCTACAACGCCGAAAGAACGGCCGAGCACAGTTCCTGCCGCTGGATTCTGTCCGCCATGTCTACCCGCTCAATCTTCAGAAGGAGCGCGGCGTCGTCGGCGTCGCATCGAAGCTCATTCGCTGCGAAAACCGGGTCAAGAACCTGGTCGATACACTCCTCGGCCGCGTGATCATCGTGGAAGACGTGCCGACCGGACTTCGCATGGTGAAGCGCGCCCTTGGGTCCGTGGTCACTCTCGATGGCATCTTCATCGAGCAGACGGGTGTCATCGCTGGAGGTACAACCGGCGCGGATGAGGGCGAATTCATCCGCCAGCGCGAACTGGAAGAACTTCCGGAACGCATCGAGGAACTTCGAAAGCGGACCGAGGTGAGCGCCGAGCGCATCGCGAACGCCCGCGCCGCCATCGAACACGTCGCCCAACGCTCGCACGAAGCGGAAGCCGAGTACGAAATGTCACGCCGAGCGCTCGAAGGCGCCCGCTTCGACCTGGAACGCGAACGTGAGCGGCTGCACCGCCTGCGCAGGGACATGGACGCGGTCTATTCCAAAAACGCGGACATTCACCGCGAACGCGCCAGTCGCGCCGCGCAAATTACCCAGGCCACCCTCGTGGCTGAACAGCTCCAGCAACGCCGCGACGAGCGCCGGGCCGCGATGGAGGCGCTTGAAGAAGACTTGCTGCTTTCGACGCAACGGCGAGAGGCCGCATTGCGCGCCGTTTCCGAAGCCAGCGCGAGGCTTGCTTCGGTGGAAGGCGAACGCCGGACGCTCACCGCCCTCCGCGAACAGCACGAAAAGTCGATCGAGCGCCTCGACACGCAAATCCAGGCCAAGCGGCTGCAGGCACGTAACCTCGAACTCGAAGGCAGCGTCATCGACGAGCGGCTTGGCAAGCTGGCTCGTGAACTCGAGACGATTCGCGCCGAGCAGTCTCGTTACGCGGAAGATGCCGCTCCTGACCGCGATGAACTCCATCGCCTGGAGAACCACGAACGCACGATCCAGGAAGAATTCAATGAGGCCCAGGGGACATCGTTGACCATCCAGGGCAAGCGTCTCGATCTTGAAGCGGAGCTCGCCCGGACGACCGAGCACCTCGAACACCTTCGCCTCGAAATGGAACGAGAGGGCCTTGCCCCGGACCGCTCCGGACGGATCGTCGGCTTCGATGACGCCATGGCTTCCGAACCGATGTTCGAAGTCCCGGAACTGGAAGCGCCTCGCATCCAGGGTGGCGCCGAAGTCGATGTGGATGCCATGCGGTCACGCATCGAGGAACTGCGGCGTCAGATTCGCCGGCTCGGCTCCATCAATGCCGAGGCGCCCGGCGACTTCCGTGAGTTCAAAGAGCGTCACGAATTCATGACCACGCAACTCACCGACCTCACCGATGCCTCCGACCAACTGCGCACAGCCATCGGCGACCTCACCGAGGAGATTCGCACGAGGTTCACGTTGACCTTCGAAAAAGTGAACGAGAAGTTCGGCGAATACTTCCAGGCGTTTTTCGGTGGCGGCACGGCGACGCTGCTTCTCACCGACCCGAACAACCTGGCCGAAGCTGGCATCGAAATGGATGCTCAGCCTCCCGGCAAGCGGATCAAGAGCCTCTCGCTCCTCTCCGGCGGCGAGAGATCCTTAACGGCCGTTGCCCTGCTCTTCGCGCTGCTCTCGGCGAACCCTGCGCCGTTCTGCGTGCTCGATGAAGTCGATGCCGCCCTTGATGAAGCCAACGTCGGCCGCTTCACCGCCGCGCTCAAGCAACTGGCGGAAAAGACTCAGTTCATCGTTGTCACGCACAACCGCCGGACCATCGAGATTGCCGACAGCATCTACGGGGTTTCCATGGGCCGCGATGGCGTCTCGAAGGTACTCTCGCTCAGCCTTGCCGACGTTCCCCAGAACTAATCGAAGATTTCTGAAAGCTTGAGCTCGAAGCCCGGAACGGCGAAGCCCGCGTCGTCGCTGGTCAGAACGCCATCGCTGGGGACGACTTTGATCTGGTCGTCTTGGCCATACACGATGACTGTGCGGTCCTTTTCTCGAACGACCCAGACTCGCGCGACTCCGCAGTCCAGGTAGTCGCCCACTTTCGCCAGGACTTCCTTGCGCGTGTCATTTGGCGACATGACCTCGACGGCGAGTGCAGGAACCTCGTCAATGAATCCGTCCGGCAGTCGTCCACCGGCGAGACGTGAGGATTCAACGAAGGACACGTCAGGACCGAGAACGGTGTCGGGGTTCCGGCGAAGCCGATAGCCCGACTCGACCAGGGTTTCGCCGAGACGATGCTGGTCGACGAAATCTCCAATGCGTGCCGATAGCCGGCGCGCAAGCTTCCCGTGAACTCCTCCCGGGGGCATGTGAACCACCGCCTTTCCACTTACCAGCTCCATCTTGCCGCCGTGCGGTGGGTCCGGAAGGAGGTAGAACTCATCTGCCGTGAGCAGTTGTTCGGAACTCGGCGCCGTCGTCATGCCTCAATCTTACAGCACCGTCAAGACTGACCCTTACCGCGTGTCCCGCTACCATCCCCCAATCAGCTTCAGGGGCGATGCGTGAGATTCTGGCGCAAGAAACCGGCGGACCAGGCTCGAGATCCAGGCGGAGAGTCCGTCGCTCTCGTCGAGGAAGCTCCGCTCGGACCAACGCCCGAAGAAAAGGCAGAAGTCCACGATCAGACCGAGCGCGCGGTCGAGCGAACGCGCCGTGGCTTCTTCGGCAGGCTGGGCGGCCTCTTCGAACGCGCCGACTTCACCGACGACCTGTGGGACGAACTGGAAGAGGTTCTGATCGGCGCCGATGCGGGCCTGGAGACCACCTCCGCAATCCTCGAAGCGGTGAAAAAGCAGGTGAAGGCGGAAGGCGCCAAACAAAGCATCCGCGTCCGCGAACTGCTTCGCCAGGAACTCATCGAAGTCTTGCTCGAACCCGCGGACAGGCCACTCGCGTGGGAGTCCGAAAACTCCCCGGCCATGACCATCATCCTCGTGATCGGCGTCAATGGCGCTGGCAAGACGACGTCGATCGCCAAACTTTCGAGCGCTCTCAAACACGATGGTGCGACCGTGATCCTCGGCGCCGCCGACACCTTCCGGGCGGCCGCCAGCGATCAGTTGAAAGTTTGGGGCGAGCGTGTCGGCGTCCGTGTCGTCGCGCATCAGCCTGGCGCCGACCCCGGGGCTGTCGTTTTCGATACACTCTCGGCCGGCGAAAGCTCTTCTGCGGACTTCGTCATCATCGATACGGCGGGCCGCCTGCACACTAAGACCAACCTCATGGAAGAGCTGAAGAAGATGCATCGTATCGTCCAGCGCAACCATCCGGACGGTCCCCACGAAACGTTCCTCGTCCTTGATGCCACCACCGGGCAGAACGGACTCATGCAGGCTAAGACGTTTGCAGGCGCGGTCGGCGTAACTGGCATCATCCTGGCCAAGCTCGATGGCACCGCAAAGGGTGGCATCGCGTTCGCAATCGCCCACGAATTGGGCATACCTGTCCGATTCATCGGGACCGGCGAAAAGGTCGGCGACCTGGCCCCCTTCGTTGCCGAGGACTTTGTGGATTCACTACTGGCCTGAGGGAGGCGTCATGGCCGACGTCCTGGCCTTCTGGGCCACCGCGCTCGTTGTTGCCGCCTTCGGTTTCCCGATAGGTGCGGTTCTGTTGCGGCGTCTGCCCGATGCGGGCGCGGGCCTGAGCTTCCCTTTGGGGTTAGCGCTCGCGAGCTACATCTATTTCATCCTTCGAGTCTTCGATGTGCTGCCCGCAGGCCGCGGCGGCTACATCGCGGCGATAACTTTGCTTGGGCTTGCCGCGGCCGCTGTCGCGGGCCGCGATCGGTGGCTTCGAGTCACGTGGCGGCGCGCATGGCCGGGGGTAGTGGTCGCCTTTGGCGTCTTCACGTTTGCCTTCTTCGGCTACGTCTCTTTCCGCTCCTACAACAGCGAAATTGCTGGTACCGAACAGCCGATGGACCTGATGTACCTCAACGCGACCTTGAACTCCGAGGAATATCCGCCCAAAGATCCCTGGCTCGCGGGCGAAGCGGCCAGCTACTACTACTTTGGCTACCTGCAGTCCGGGGTTTTGACTTCAGTAGCCGCGGTTCCGGCCTCCTCCGGGTACAATCTCTCACTCGCCTACACCTTCGCGGCGGCCGCTTCGGGCATCGCGTCTCTCGCGTACGCGCTGGCTCGCTGGGTGCTCGGTTCCCGAGCCCGGAGGCCCGCGATAGTCGCGGGCGGTCTTGCTGTCGCGATGTTGTTGTTCGTGGGGTCTCTCTCGGCCGTGTTCGAGTGGTCCGCGGCCCATGAGCACTACAACGAGCGGCTGTACGAAACTCTCGGCGTCGAGTGGCTGATCCCTTGCGCGCCTGGGCAAACCGCGGATTGCTACACCGGCCAACTCAACCCGCGCACCACCGAATGGTATCCCACCGAATACTGGTTCTGGTGGCGCGGCTCGCGAATCATCCCAAACACCATCACTGAATTCCCGTTCTTCAGCTTCCTGCTCGGCGACCTTCACCCACATGTGATGTCGTTGCCGCTGGTCCTTCTCGTCCTTGGCCTTGCCGCGTCGGTATGGCGAGGGCGAAGCGCACTCACCTGGAAGACACACCGGGCTCAACCATTCGCCGGGGCTGCGATCGCGATCCTCCTCGGAGCGCTTGCCTTCCAGAACGCCTGGGACGTCATAACGTTCACCCTTGTCTTCGTCCTTGCTGTTTTCTCGCGGAACCTTCGGCGGGCTCCACCGCTTCAAGCGGCCCGTGGAACGCTGAGCTACATCGCCCCTATGGCGTTTGGAGCGTCTGTCGGCTACCTGCCGTGGATCCTGGATTTCTCGTCTCAGGCCCAGGGCATAGAACCCTACGTTGGCGCGGGAACGCGGCCGGCGCACCTGGTTCTTCAGTTTGGCGCCCTGTTGCTCGCAGGGCTGGCTACCGCCGCCTGGTCTTTCCGCCGCCTGCGCGGTTCCGTCGCCAGTAACGTGGCGCTCGGGACTGCCTGGATTCCACTGTTCCCGTTCCTGGCGTGGATTGCGCTCGCGATGTTCAAGGGAAACTTGTCCGACGGGGTCGATGCGCGCGGAACTGGCGGCTGGGTCACGCTGGGAATCTACGCTGGCTCCGCATGGGTGCTTTGCTTCGCTTCGGTCGCGCTCGGTTTCCGGCGACATGCGATGGCCGTTCCTGCGGCCTGCGCAGCCATCGCGGTGATGTTGCTTTACGGTTCCGAACTCTTCCTGATCAAGGACGTGTTCTTCGGCTCAGTCCCGCGCCTGAACACGGTTTTCAAACTTTCCTACCAGGCATGGGTCTTACTTTCGCTTGGGGGAGCGGTTGCGGTGGCCTGCGGGTTGCGGAACCTCAAAGCCCGCCCGCTGGCCATCGTTGCTTACCCGGCGCTTGTCCTCGTCGCCGTGGGCCTTTGTTACCCGGTCTTGGCAGCCTTCAATCGGGCCGGCGGTTTTACCGGGCCGACCAGCATCGATGGACTCGCCGCGGTCCAACGCTCCGACCCCGGCGAGTACGACCTTGTCGCCTGGATTTCGGCTAACACGCCGCGCGATGCCGTGATAATCGAGTCTACCGGCCGCCGCTGGCAGCCCGGCCCCGATGCGCCAACACTCATCGACCCGGGCGTCGATTACGGCGACGCTGGACGAATCTCGGCGAGAACTGGCCGTGCAACTCCGATAGGGTGGTACTTCCACGAAATCCAGTGGCGCGGTGATACGCCAGCGAACCGGGCCGAGTTCATTCGCCGTCAGGACGCAGTCGACGCAGCGTACATCTCCGGCGATCCTGAGAAGGTGCTGCAAGTGATGCGTGAGTTCGGGGCCGAATATCTCGTTGTCGGTCGCGTCGAGTTGTCCCGCTACCCGGGCCTGATGCCGGACTTCGCGAAGTTCCTGGACGTCGCTCACCGCTCAGCGAACTACGTGATTTACCAGTTACCCCGCTACGGCACGGTGCGAACCTCGTGACATCCACTTTCGCCGAAGACCAGCCGATCCCGGTGCGTGAGGTCTCCGTCGCCACGCTCGCGTGGCTCGGCCTCGGGGCGTTGTTCGTCCTGGTGCGCGTGGCGGGTGTCTTGAACATTCCTGTTAGCGGCGCCGAACTCGACCACCTCGCCGGCGCCTGGCAAGCCCACTCAGGCAACAGCGACGTCCGCTACATCCCCACGTTCTTCCAGGGCCTCACCGCCTGGACATTCGGCTTCACCGAATCGGAATCACCGGCGCGCCTGATCGTCGTACTTGGCGGCGCTTCCGTGCCCCTCGCGCTCTACCGCTTGCGGGGCGTCTTCGGGGAAGCACCGCCGCTCTTCGCCCTCCTCTTGCTCGCACTTGATCCTGTTTCGATCCTGCTCGGAAGCACGACCTGGGCGGGCGCCCTCGATATTGCCATCGTGCTCTGGCTGATCGTGGCGATGAACGAAAAACAGTTGCCGAGGTCGGCCGTGGCGGCGGCCGGGTTTGCCGCCGTCACGGCCGGTCCACTTGTGCTGCCCGTCATCATCGCCGCAGCGGCGCTACGCCTGGTGTCGCAGCAGTACCCGGCCAGAGAATCGGTGGCATATGCGCTCGGCGGCGTCATGGTGGGTGTCGCGCTCGCCAGTTTCGGGTTCGGCTTTGGATGGGAAGGCCCAACCATTTCGCCAATCGCCACCCTTGCGGCCGGATTCGAGCGTCCCTGGTCCACGGAACACACCCGCTACCTCGCGCTGCTGTACTCCAGTCCGATCATCGCCGGCGGGTTCGCCGCCGCCATCGCCAGCGCCTACCGCAACTGGCGCGATCAGGAATGGCCTGCCCATTGCGTACTTCTCTACGTTTGGGCGGCCTTCGGGTCCGCGTGGCTCATTGTCTCCGGCGGCAGTCACGATCCCGCGCCCCTGGCTGCTGTGGCCGTGCCCTTCGCGCTTCTTGTAGGCATGGAAGTCCCAGGCGCCTATGCCGCGTTGCGGCGGGTCGATTGGCGTTGGGCTTCGCCAATCCTTGGGGTGCTCTTGCCGTGCATGCTGATCGCCGAGGCCTACGTCGCTGATTGGGCGCGTGCAGGCAGGCCCGGTACCGATAGCGACAAACTCATCGTTACCGGGCTCTTGATTGCCGCGATGGCATGCCTTGGATTGTTGGCGAGCAACCGTCGCACCCTTCCGGCTCTCGTACTGTTCCCTGCGTTGATCGGATTGTTGGTCATGTTGCCGGGTACGTCGGGCGTCGCATTCGGCGGCCCAAACGAGCCCTTGCTCTCGCCAGCCTCGAGCGTCCAGGGTCGCGAGATTCGAGATGTCGCTCGCCAAAACCAGGCAGAGCAGGGTGGACTGATCGTGGTCCACCCACTCTTCGAACAGGCAATGACCTGGCCTTTCCGCGATTCCGGGACCATCGTGCTCTCAAGCCGGGTTCCCCCGGACGCGACGGCGGTTATCTGGCCGGCCTCTGAGCCCGCGCCAGAAGGCTTCGCCGTCGTGGAGGGCGAATGGAGCCTCGTTGAGGAGCGTCACGGCCCTGACGGAGACTTTCTCGACTATTTGCGATGGTTGAACAGCCGGAACGCTTTGAAGAACACCCGAGTCCCCGTCGCCGTCTACCTGAAAGCCGCCGAATGACATCCAGACCGCTCTTCGCGGGCCATCGGCCCAAAACGCTGGAACACTTCCTCGCTTTCCGCATCGCCCTGCGCTGGGAGATCATCGCCTACGCGGCCATCCTCGGGCTCGCTTTCGGGCTCCGTTTCTTCGACCTCGGAACTCGCGCCCTGCACCACGACGAGAGCATCCATGCGCAGTGGTCGTGGAGCCTTCTGCAAGGGACCTACCGCCACAGCCCGGTGTTCCACGGGCCGTTTTACTACCACGTCCAGGGCCTGGTGTTCTTCCTCTTCGGCGCGAACGACTACACGAGCCGGTTGTCGGCGGCGATTTTCGGGATGGGCATCGTCGCGCTTCCACTGCTCATCCGCCGCCATCTCGGCCAGGCTGGCACGCTTGCGGCGGTCGCGTTCATCGCGCTCTCGCCAACCCTCGTGTACTACAGCCGTTTCTTCCGCGAAGACATCTACATGGCCTTCTTTACGATGCTCATGGTCATCGCCATGTGGCGCTACTTTGAAGAAGGCCGCGACCGTTGGCTCTACGTCCTCGCGATCGCTTTCACCGCGAACGTGCTCACGAAGGAAGGCGCGTTCCTGGCAATTGCCGTCTTCCTCGTCTTTGTCAACCTCTACCTCGCGGTCCAACTTGCCACCCGCACGCTCGCCGGCCGCTCGAACCGCTACTTCCGCGAAGAATTGGCGTTGCTTGCCGCCGCTGCAGGCCCCGAAGCCGACGCCGATGAGCTACTCGCGATAGCCCGGCGCCGAACCGACATCAACACGGGGCTCCGCCGCCTGGTGCTCGCGGTCGGTTTCGCCCCGTTCGCGTGGATAGTTGCGGCGCTCTGGCCGTTCATTGGGCGCATTCGAGACCGATTTGAGTGGGGGGAAGAGCTGCCGCGCCCCGGGGATGTGCTCATCCTGCTGGGCACCTTCACGCTGCCGTTGCTCACGCCCGTGAGCCGCTTCTACGCGCTTGAGCCATTCGGAATCGTGGAAAAAGACCGCTTGAGCTGGGAACTCCACCTCCAGGGAGTGATTGCCCAACGGGACGCCATCGCTATCGCCGGGCTGTTTTCGGTCACCACCAGCATTGCCGCCTTCGCCGGACTCCAGTGGCGGCCCAAGCTCTGGGCCATCGCCTTCGTCGCCTGTGGGATCGCGTATTTGACCCTGATGACTTCGTTCTGGACGAACATGAACGGCCTCATCAGCGGCCCATGGGGTTCGCTCGACTACTGGCACACACAACAGAACGTCTCTCGTGGAGACCAACCCTGGTTCTACTACTACATGCTCATGCCGGCCTACGAATTCCTGCCGCTGATTCTCTGCGTCGGCGGGGCATGGTGGACCGTGGTGCGGGGCAACTCGTTTTCGCGCTTCCTCGCGTTCTGGTTCGTCGGTATGTTCGCCGCGCTGTCCCTGGGCGCCGAAAAGATGCCGTGGCTGAACACCCACCTCGCGCTGCCAGCCTGCGTCCTCGCCGCCTACAGCGTTCAGCAGGCATGGGCAGCCTGGAGGGACAAACCAGCCGCTCGCCGAATTGTCACTACCCTCGGCAGCGTTGTCCTCGTTTCCGCTGGTGCGCTGGCGATTATCGCCTACCTGCCGGGCGGCCCCGTCTTCCTGCTCCTGCGCGGGGCGCTCATGCTCGTCGCACTTGCCTTCATCTGGTACGCGGCGTCGGCTTTGGGCCGAACGGCTACAGGGTTCGTCGTGGTTACGGTCGTCATCGGCGCCCTTGGCTTCTTCTCCGTCCGTACCATGGCGATGGCTTCCTTCGACCGTGGCGACGACCCGCGCGACCTGCTGATCTATACCCAGAGCTCCGGTGGGCTGGCCAAAGTTGCGCGCGAAATCGATGCGCTGGCGGCTGCTTCGGGTAAGGGCTACGAGCTCCCCATCGCCGTTGACTCAACGGACTCCTTCGCCTGGCCGTGGGCCTGGTATCTCCGCGACTACAAAGCAGTGACCTACGTCGATTTCACGAACGGCGTCCCCGCGGGCGAATACCAGGTGCTCCTCGTCAACTCGGCGAACATCGGCCGCGCGCAGGACCACGTCGCCAACGCGGCGGCCTTTCAATACGGCGCGCCAGAGAAGTATCCCCACCGTTGGTGGTTCGATGAGACCTATAAGTACGCCATGGCGGATAAGGCCAACGGCATCTGCACCGGTCTTCAGGGCGACTGTGGCCCCTTCCACCTCACCACCTGGCAACACATCTGGACCGGATTCACCAGCAAAGGCTGGACTGAAACCTGGCTGAAGTACTGGCGTGACCACGACCCCGGCCGCCCCAATGGCAGCGTCGATGCCTATGCCTTCTTCCCGGCCAATTTCAACCTTGAGACCGGAAAGCTCTCGGCACGGCCAATCGACCCGCCGAAGCCCTCCGTGGATAGCCAGGGCCGCCTGACCTTCGGCGGGTTCGGCTCGTTGCCAGGGCAGTTCTTCTCGCCCGTTGATGTCGAGACCGACCCGGCCGGCAACCTGTACATCATCGATAGCGCCACGAAGAAGCTCCAAAAGTTCGATTCACAGGGCAACTTCCTCGTCTCCGTCGATATCCGTCTGAAAGCTTCCGATCTGAACGAGCAGTCCCAACCGTGGGGACTTGCCATCGCTCCGACTGGAGAGATAGTGGTTGCCGACACCTTCGGCTGGCGGATCCGGGTCTTCGATAAAGACCTCAAGTCCATCGCGACCTTCGGGCAGCCCCCCGATACCTCGAAAGCTCCAGGCCCGTTCGACCTCTTCGGCCCCCGCGATGCCGCGATCGACAGGCAGGGCCAACTCTGGGTGACCGATACCGGCAACGACCGCATCCAGGTCTTCACGCTTCAAGGGCAGTTCGTGAAGACAGTCGGCAACTCGGGCAAGGGAGAAGTCCAGTTCGACGAGCCTATCGGCATCGACATTGGCAAGGACGGCGCCATCTACATCGCCGACATGTACAACCGCCGCGTCCAGGTCCTTAACCCGGATGGCTCCTTCCGTTCGCAGTTCACAGTTGAAGGCTGGGGCGGTCAGGAAGTCAACGACAAACCGTACCTGCGAGTACTCGCGGATGGCCGCGTGGCCGTTTCCGTCCCGTCGAACAACCAGGTGCGCGTGTACAGCCCGAGCGGGGCCCAGTTCGCCGCCGTCGATGTCGGCGGCGAACTTCTCGAACGCCCTTTCGGGATTGTCCAGACTGCCGATGCTAAACTCTGGATAGTTGAGAACGGGAAGGCGCGCTTGCGCCAGTTCCCGATTCCCTGACGTCAGGCGGTAGCGCAGTTGCTTCGTTCGGTACGCTTCTGGGCGAGCCTTGTCATCAGTGCGGTGTTCATCGCCCTGTTTTTGCGGGCAACTCACCCGCGTGACCTCGGCCGCGCCCTCGAGCAAGCCGACTACCGATGGCTCATCCCCGGGACTGCGGTGTTGTTCGTCGCGATAGGGGCGCGTTGTGTCCGCTGGTCAATCCTGATGCGCCCGATCGCCCGGCTGAGTGCACGTCGCCTCTTCCCCTACGCAATCATCGGGTACATGGCCAACAACCTGTTGCCGGCCCGGGCGGGCGAAGTCGTCCGCGCCTACGTCCTCGGCGACCGTGAAGG
>JANPDX010000114.1:0-2930 GCA_031431695.1 Dehalococcoidia bacterium | reverse complement strand
CGTGTGCGACGACGCTGTCTACGGGAAGCGGGCGCCGGGTGGCCGCCAGCTGCTGCATGCCTATCAGCTTTCCATCCCACATCCCGATGGCGGCCTGCTGACCGTGACGGCGCCGATCCCCCCGGACTTCGACCATGCGGTTAGGGCGATCGGAGCAGAGGCCGAGGCTATCCGGTTCGCGATGCCAGTGGAGCCGGCGGTGACTCCGTCGGCGGACGCCTGAGGTGGGGAACAGTCGGGTAGCCCGCGCTATCGGCTCCCTCGTGTCTTAGGCGAGGTACGTGGCAAGGAATTCGCGGCTGGCGTCACGGCCTTCGGGCGGGAGTTCGGCATGGAGGCCGGGGTGTACGTGCATGCGCTTGTCGGTGGCACCGAGCGCGCCGAAGAGTTCGAACGCTCCATCGCGGTCGAACCGTTCGTCGTCCCACTGCACCATGAACAACACCGGGCAGGCCACCCGAGGCGCGTCGGCGCGGTGCCGTTCGCCAAATCGGCCACGAATCGCGCTTGTTCCGGTGAACCCGCACAGGCCAAGTACGGCTGCCGAGATTCGCGATTCGGCGGCGACAAAGGGTAGGCCAAGCATCGTCCCCATGGAGAGTCCCCAGTAGGCGACCTTTTCAGGGGCGAACCGCCCGGTGGCGAGCAGTTCATCGAGGGTCGCCTTCCAGTCGGCGATCATGCGGTCGAAGGTCTCCGGGCGTTTCCAGAGTTCAATGTATGTGGGGTGGCCAGCCGGGTCTTCGGTGACGCGAATGGGGCCTCGGTCGCCATGATCGATAGCGTCTATCGCGGCGACAGCAATGCCGTGGCGACGGACAAACTTTCGAGCGAGGCCGAGACCGTTCTCGTTGCGTTTTTCGCTCTGGCCACCGTGCCCCATCAGCACGAGCGGAACCGGTCCGGCTGGTTCGGAAGGCATCCAGAGAATGCCTGAGATGGAATCGTCGCCACGATGCACGAGAAACGCCCGTTCCCACACACCCATGGAAACTTCGGGTTCGGACTTCCAATCCACGGAACACCTCCACGTTACGGCTGCGGGCGCAGTCTAACCCACGGGCAATCCCGATGTTTCACGGAGCATTCCCCCGGTCTTTTCCTCGACCGTAACCACCGCGGTGGGCGTCATCCGTATACTCGATGGCATGCAGATAGGCGTGATCGGTGCAGGCGCAGCCGGGTTAACCGCTGCCTACCGGCTCGTTCAGGCCGGACACCATGTAGTCGTGTTTGAAGAGCAGCAGGCCGTCGGCGGGCGCACCCACAGCGCCCAGTTTGGCCCCGGCCATCACCTGGATACGGGCGCCGGATGGCTGACGACGGCCTACACGCAAACGCTCAAGCTCTTCGACGAGATTGGCGAACGGGAACGGCTTCGGCCGCTGCGAGCCTCGGGTCAGTCGGAACTTGTAATTGATGGAAAGCACTACGCGGGGTCCGGGCTGCCGCGAACTGCTGCTGGCGAACACCTCATCCCGGCGGAAGAGCGCGGACGTCTGCGGAACTGGCTGCACTGGCTGGAGGGATATCCGCCATTGGGCTACCGCACGTTCAATGACAATGAGAATGCCAGGGAGCATCTCCAAACCGTCAGCCCGGCGGCGGAACGCTATCTTTTCGCGCCGATGTTCGAAGGTTTGTTTGCGCCGATGGAGGCGCAGTCAGCGGAATTCTTACGGTCGTGGATAGCGGCATCGCGGTCTCAGTATTTCCAGATAGAGGGCGGGATGGACGCGCCGTGGAAGCGAATCGCCACGCACCTCAATGTGAGGGTGAATACGCGAGTGGAAATGATTCGGCAGAGCGGTTCGAAGCTTGAGGTGATAGCGAACAGCACGGGAACGGCCTGCGATGGGCTGGTAGTGGCGGTGCCGCCCCCGGTGGGCAGGCAGTTCGTGACGCGGGCGATCGAGCCTCGCTGGGTCGCTCAGTTGAACTATGAGTCGGTGGCATACTCGGGCCAGTGCCGGCTCTACCTTGCTATGCCGGGCGATGCGCCCGCGCGGATCCACAAACGGCCGTTGCCGATGGGCCTGATTGCAAGCGTTGAATGGCAGTCTTCGGGCGATGGGGCCTGGGGGGCGTGCCCGGAGGGCTGGCAGTGGGCCCTGATTTGCGCGAACGAAGCGTACAACCAGCAACTCATCGAGCGGCCGGACTTCGAAGTAATGGACCGGCTGTGGGCGGCCGCCGCGGAGCTTGTCCCGGGACTGCCGGGGATGGTGGAGTGGAAGACTCGCCACCTGGTGAAGTGGCGCGAAGCCGTGCCCACCATGCCGCCAGGGCACTTCACCCGAATGTCGAACTATGCGCGCAGGCCGCCAATCGTCTTTGCTGGCGACTGGACGCACCAGGCCTGCATCGAAGGCGCTGTGCGTTCCGGAGAGGCCGCGGCGGAAGCATTCGGCCCGGGCTAGCCAACGCGAGTGACGAAGACGGTCCCCCGCGTGTCAGATGTTGAGAGCGCGGATTCGGGCTAGAATCGCGGGGCAACAATTCGGAGGAAACAGCATGCGATTCCAGGACACGCCCGAACTCGCCGACTGGCGAAAATCGGTCCGTAACTTCGTGGACACCAACTGGCGAGTTCCCGGTGAACGGGATGAGGACGACCCCGGTTTCGAGGGGCCACAGGACGAAAGCCGCACGACGAAATGGCTGGACAAGCTTGGAGCCAACGGGTGGCTCGCCCCCGCATGGCCGAAGAAGTACGGCGGCGCCGACATGTCGGTCCTTGAGCAGTTCGTGCTGAGCCAGGAGCTTCACGAAGCTGGTGCTCCGACAAGCCGCCAGATGCTGAACCTTGTGGGGCCTACGATCATGCTCCACGGCACGGACGAGCAGAAGGCGGAACACCTCCCGCCTATGCTTCGCGGCGAAGTCGCCTGGTGCCAGGGCTTCAGCGAGCCGGGGTCGGGCTCCGACCT
>JANPDX010000113.1:0-2183 GCA_031431695.1 Dehalococcoidia bacterium | reverse complement strand
GAATAGTGGCTGCAACGTGCGGCCCCAGCGGTCCACCACGGCGAGCTTTCGTTCTTCTTCCGCCAGTTCGAACCCTGTCGCATGCAATTCGTTGCTGAACTCGCCCATCCGCACCTTGCGGCCGTGGATGTACGACCACGCCTTCGGGTTGCCCATCGTGAACGGCTTCGTCTGCAACCCGAACTTCTGTACGTAGTGGAGCGTCAGGTCGTGGGCGCGCGGGATGCGCATCGCCCCGGCCTCGGCATATAACCCCTCGGTAAACGGCTCCCGCATGGTGAACACACGTCCACCGACACGCTGCTGGCCTTCGAGCACTGTGACCCGGTATCCAGCGTGGAGCAGCTCCGTCGCCGCCACCAGTCCCGCCATTCCCGCCCCGATGACGGCCACGGAACGCCCATCCGCGACTTTCGGAAGCCCTTCGGCGAGCACGGAACGAATCCGGGGCAGGTCAATTGCCGTCATGCCGGGCAATATACTCCGGCCCGAAACCCTCGTGCTCAGGCAGCGGCGTACACTCCGGCGATGAAGTTCGAACTCTCGGCATCAATCGTCCTCTGGCGTGGCGACGAGATCCTGGTGATGAAGCGCGCCGGCGGCTTTTCGGCGGGCGGCTGGTTCATCCCCGGAGGACACGTCGAACTCGGCGAACGCCCCATTGAATCCGCCGCCCGCGAACTCTTCGAGGAGGCGGCCATCGCCATCGAAGCCACCTCGCTTCAACTCGTCGATATCATGAGTTACGAAGCCGGGGGCGGTACCGCGCACACCATCATCTACAACGGCGAATGCGGGCCCGAAATCGACGCCGCGATCAACGAAGAACACCTCGTGTACCGCTGGATGACACCCGGCGCCTACGTCGCCCGTTTCCTGGAAGAAGACATGCTGCGGGCTCGCGGATCCGGTGAACCAGCCATCACGCTCGCTAACGAAGTCGCGCGGGTGGTTCGGGCCGCGGCGGCAGCACGCGGCCGCCAACCTTGAACAATCCGCCATCTTATTCAAGGTTACCGAATAACCTTGAATATCCTTTCTCCTTATTCCGGCTTATCTGGTAACCTCATCGGCCATGGCGACACTCAATCGGCGTCTTTGGCCAGCCCTGGATGGAGGCGGATCGCGCCGTGAACGCCGAGGCTGCGAATACGAGGTGTACATCCCCGATCCGCTCGCCGGCCGAGCCTGGTCGCTTGACGGCGACGTGGCCGCCGACCTCGCCGATGCCGAGGCTGAGATCATCAACTTCAATGCCAGGACAATCGGCCTCTCCGATACCGAAGGGCTCGCCCGCTTGCTGCTCCGTGCCGAGGCAGTCGCTTCGTCACGAATCGAAGGCCTCGAGGCGGGCCCGCGGCGCATCCTTCGCGCTGAAGCAGCCCAGTCGCTGGGCGAAGCTTCGCTCGATGTCGGCGACGACGACATCCTCGGCAACATCCGCGCGATGCAACTCGCACTCGAGGAGTTCAGCGGCCCGGAGCCAATAACCACCGCCACCCTCCTGCGAATCCACGAAGAGTTGCTGAAGGGCACGTCTCGCGCTCGAATCGGCGGGCAGATCCGCACCGTACAGAACTGGATTGGCGCCAACGACTACAACCCGTGCAGCGCCAGTTTCGTTCCACCTCCGCCCGAACTTCTTGCTGAACTGCTCGCGGACCTTTGCCGGTTCTGTTCAAGCGATGACCTTCCGCCTCTCGCGCAGGCCGGTATCGCCCATGCCCAGTTCGAGACGATCCATCCCTTCGCCGACGGCAATGGCCGGACCGGGCGCGTGCTCATCCACTTGATACTGCGCCGCCGTGGGATCGCTCCAAAGTTCGTCCCGCCGGTCTCGCTCGTCCTCGCAACCTGGTCTGATCGCTACATCGCCGGGCTGAACGCGACGCGCTACATCGGGCCACCGGCGGGCGCCGCCGCGCGCGATGGCGTCAACCAGTGGCTCTCCCTCTTCGCCTCGGCCACGCGCCGAGCGACCCAGGATGCGTCCGCGTACGAGCGTACCCTCGAAGCCCTCCAGCGATCGTGGCGTTCAGCCATCGGGCCGGTCCGCGCGAACTCGTCGCTCGATCTGCTGCTGCGGGCGTTGCCGGGCGCGCCGGTCTTCACCGTGCGCACCGCCGAGAAACTCATCGGGCGCAGTTTCGAAGCGACCAACCAGGCCGTCGCCCGGCTCGAAG
>JANPDX010000112.1:0-9733 GCA_031431695.1 Dehalococcoidia bacterium | reverse complement strand
GGGCAGGGTCGCGAAAGCGTGGCCGAAAGTGAAGGCGGCCACACATGGAGCGGAGGTGCTGGCGTGGCTGAGGGCAAACGCGGGGTAAAACCGTCGCCCCTACGAATATGGGCCGCTAGGATCCCCGGACTGTCTCGGGGGTTGATGGCCTGTGTCGCTTTATGGAGAACGGATTCGCTGTTCACGGCTCGTTGAAGACTTCGAGACGCCACCCCACGCGCTGCCGGGCGACAAGCCGGTCTGGACTCGCGACCGGGTCGTGGATGTCAAGCACATCAAGATCGATATCAAACTTGACCTCGCCGGGAAGCGCGTTTCGGGGACGGCCACGCATACCGTGGCGCCGCTGAACGAGGGCGTCCGGTTCGTAGAGTTCGACGCCATCGATATGGTCATCACCGCGGCGAGCGTGGGGCGCAAGCCGGCTGAATTCAGTTACGACGGCACGAAATTGCGAGTGGACCTCGGCGAAGGCAGAAAACGCGGCCACGACCTGCCCGTGGCCATCACATACAGCGCGACGCCGCGTATCGGGATGTACTTCATCGCCCCGGACGACGGTTACCCCGACAAGCCGATGCAGGTCTGGACGCAGTGCCAGGATGAAGACACACGCTACTGGCTGCCGTGTTTCGACCATCCCAGCGAAAAGCAGACGAGTGAAATCATCGTGACGGTACCGGGCACCTGGTACGCGCTCTCGAACGGGCGCCTGCTCGAAGAAAAAGAGAACCGGGATGGGACGCGACGATTCCACTGGCACCAGGATCGCCCCCACAGCACCTACCTCCTGACGCTTGCAGCGGGCGAACTGGCCCGGATCGACCAGACCACGAACGGCCTGACGATCGACTACTTTGTCGAACCCAGGCACGTTGAAGACGCGACGCGGACGTTCGCGAACACGCCCGCAATGGTGGCCCTGTTCGAACGGCTCTTCGATGCCAAGTACCCGTGGTCGAAGTACAGCCAGGTGGTGGTCCGTGATTTCGTTTTCGGAGGAATGGAGAATACGAGCGCCACGACGATGACCGAGAACATCATTGTCGACCGAAAGGGCGCGCGTGACTTCACGAGTGACCCGCTGATATCGCACGAACTGGCACACCAGTGGTTTGGGGACCTGATGACCTGCCGCGACTGGTCGCACGGGTGGCTCAACGAGAGCTTCGCGACGTTCCTGGAGATGCTGTGGGACGAGCATCACCAGGGCATCGACATGTACCGGCAGGGCGCCATCGAAAACACCGGGCTGTACCTGGAAGAACGCTACCGCCGGCCGATTGTGACCAACGTCTTCAACGAGCCAATTGATTTGTTCGACCGGCACCTCTACGAAAAGGGTTCGGTGGTGCTGTCCATGCTCCGGGGATTGCTCGGCGACGACCAGTTCTTCCGTTCGATCCAGCGGTACGTGCGTGAAAACCAGGAGCGGAGCGTCATCACCCAGGACCTGGCGAACGCGTTCGAAACGGAAACCGGGCGCAACCTCGACTGGTTCTTCGATCAGTGGGTCTACAAGCCGGGTCACCCGAACTTCCGTGTCTCGTGGAATTACAACGACGACACGAAGGTCGCCACGGTTTCGGTGAAGCAGACGCAATCCACTGGCGATGGCACGCCCATCTTTCGGATGCCCGTGACGATCGACTTCCGCAAGGGCCGTGGAAAGCCGCAGACATTCCGCGTGGAGGTCACCGAACCGGAGCATACGTTCGCGTTCCCGCTGGTGGCGCGGCCAGACCTTTGCAGATTCGATCCCTATGGGAACATCCTGAAAGAGCTCGACTTCGACAAATCGGTTGGAGAACTGCGACTGCAACTTCGAGACGACGACGACATCGGCGGGCGGCAGTTCGCGGCGAAGCAGCTCGGCAAGAAGGGCGGCGCCGAAGCGGTGAAGGCGCTGGAAACGGCGGTCATGAGCGACCGCTTCTGGGCATGCCAGGCGGCTTCCGCGAAGGCTCTCGGCGAGATAAAGACCACAGATGCGCGAGACGCGTTGTTGCGTTGCCTCGCGGTACGCCATCCGAAGGCGCGGCGGGCTGTCGTCGCTGCGCTGGGAGCGTTCAAGGGTGACCAGCAGGTGTTCGACGCGATCGAGCCCATCGCTCGGCGCGACCAATCGTGGTTCGTGGAATCGGAGGCCAACCGGAGCGTTGGCAAGCTGCGACTCGAGGGTTCGATGGCGGTGCTGAAGCGCAACATCGAGCGGCCCTCGTTCCGGCAGATCGTGCGTGCCGGTTGCATCGATGGGCTGATTGAGCTTCGCGACGAAGCGGGCCTGGAGGTGCTCTCACGGGTGGCGCGTTATGGCGAACCGTTCCAGGGGCGGCCACCGGCGGTGGGTGGGCTGGCCAAGCTGGGCCTGTACTTCCCGGACCGTAAGAAGGCGCTTGGTGAAGAAATTGCGGGATACCTTGAAGATCCGGACTTCCGCGTGCGCATCGCGGCGGCGAACGGGCTGAAGACGCTGAAGGCCGATGACCAACTGCCTGCCCTGGAGCGGATGGCCGCCCGTGAACTGGACGGGCGCGGGGTGCGCATGGCGCGCGAAAACGCCAACGCCCTGCGCAAGGGCTCCGGGACTGATGGCGAAATTCAGAAGCTCCGCGAGGAGTTTGAGAAGTTGCGGGATGAAAACGGAAGGCTGAAGGAGCGAGTCACGACGCTTGAGGCGCGGAGGCCCGGATAATCTTGGGAATGAGGCGCGGGACAGCCGACGAAAGTCAGTGCCGTGGAAGGAACTGGCGGCAATCGCGGTTGAGCGGCCTCGCTCCGTATACTCGTTCGTGTGCAGCCCCCTTACATTCTTGCAATCGACCAGGGAACGACCAGTTCCCGCGCGCTCATCCTGGATGCCAATGGCGATATCGCCGGACTCGGCCAACATGCGCTTCCCCAGTACTTCCCGCAGCCGGGATGGGTCGAACACGACCCTGAAGAGATCTGGACCACCACGCTCGAGTCGATTGGCATTGCGCTGGCGCAGGCCGGACTTTCGGCCGATGAACTCACTGCGGTAGGCGTCACGAACCAACGCGAAACGGTCGTAGTCTGGGACCGAAAGACTGGCGAGCCGCTTCACAACGCCATCGTCTGTCAGGATCGGCGAACGGCGGCCATCTGCGAAGGCTTGCGGGCGGCAGGCCACGAGAAACAAATGAGCAGAGCCACGGGCCTCAAACTCGACCCGTACTTTTCAGGCACGAAGCTGACGTGGCTGCTGCAATCGAACCCGGACCTTCGACGGCGCGCCGAAGCAGGCGAGATCGCGGCCGGGACGATTGATTCGTGGCTGGTGTGGAAGCTGACGGGCGGTCAGCGGCACGTCACGGATTTCACAAATGCGAGCCGGACGCTTCTGTTCAACATCAATCGCGGGCGCTGGGACGAGTCGCTTTGCGACCTTCTTCAGGTGCCGCGGGCGATGCTGCCCCAGGCGCAGCCTTCGCGTTCCCTATTCGGGATGACCGACGAGAACGTCATCGGCGCGCGGCTCCCGATCAGCGGAATTGCCGGCGACCAGCAGTCCGCACTGTTCGGCCAGGGAGGGTTCGTGCCGGGGATCGCGAAGAACACGTATGGCACGGGGTCGTTCCTGCTCGCGAACGCCGGACCGAAAGCCGTCCATTCGAACGCGGGGCTGCTGACGTCCATCGGAGCGGGCGCGGGCCCTTCCGGTCCGGAGTACGTGATGGAAGGGTCCGTCTTCGTAGGCGGGGCACTGGTGCAGTGGCTCCGGGACGAGTTGCACCTTTTCGAGCGAAGCGGGGACATCGAATCGCTGGCGGAAACGGTGCCGGATTCGGGGGGCGTGAGCATCGTCCCTGCGTTCACCGGACTGGGCGCGCCTGACTGGGACCCACACGCGCGTGGCGCGATCCTCGGGCTTACGCGGGGCACGACTTCAGCGCACATCGCGCGGGCGGCGCTGGAAGCGATTGCACTTTCGAGCGCCGAACTCGTGGAAGTCATGAATGGTGAGATCCCGGCGCCGATCGTCGAGTTGAGGGTGGACGGGGGCGCGGCGAGCAACGATCTGCTGATGCAGATGCAAGCCGACTACTCGGGCCTGCCGGTGGAACGGCCGAAGAACACCGAGACCACCGCCCTCGGGGCCGCCTATCTTGCGGGCCTGGAAGCGGGCGTCTGGGCCTCGACCGACGAGGTGGCGTCACTCCGGCGAGCGGACCGGACGTTCGAGCCTCGATTGAGCGGGGCCGAACGCCATTCGCGGCTGGCACATTGGCGGCGTGCCGTGGAGCGCACGTTGAACTGGGCGAACGATTGAACATGTCCGAGATGGAGAAGGGCGAGCCGTTCGATGCCGTTATCATCGGCGGAGGAATTAATGGCTGCGCCATCGCGGAAGAAGCCTCGGCGCGCGGGTTGCGGGTCGCGCTGTTCGAGGCGAGCGACTTCGGCTTCGGGACGACCTGGCGATCGACGAAACTTATTCACGGTGGCTTGCGCTACCTCGAACACGGGGATGTGCGGCTCGTGCGGGAATCGCTGCGGGAACGGTCATGGCTGCTAAAGACGCGCCCGTACCTTGTGACTCCACAGCGCTTCGTGTTACCGATGCTCCCATGGTCGCGAAGGCCGGCGTGGCAATTTCGCATCGGGCTAGCCGCCTACGACCTGCTGGCGCTCTATCGCGGAGTGCCCTCGCACCGGAGATTGAGCGACGCACAGTTAGAGGCGGCAGCGCCGTTTCTGCCGGAAACGGCTCACGGCGGCTTCACTTTCTTCGATGCGCGCGTGCATGCGCCGGAGCGGTTGGCGTTGGAGCTGGCGCTGGCGGCGCGTGAGAACGGCGCGGTCATTGCCAATCACACTCCGGTGAAAGCGATCGCGAGTGAGGGTGGGGCAGTGCGGTCAGTCACCGTGGAGCATGGGGGAAAGACATTCACGGTCCATGCGAAGGCAGTGATCAACGCGGCCGGCCCATGGGTGGACGCGGTGAACGCGCACGGCGGGTTGCCGGATGTCGAACTTCTCGGCACTACGCGCGGCACGCACATCGTCGTCGAACTCGATACGCCGTTAGGTCACAATGCCGTGTTTTCGACGGCGAAGAGCGACGGGCGGGTGCTTTTCGCTGTTTCCCAGGGCAGCCTGCTGCTCATCGGAACCACCGACGAACGGTTCGAGGGAGACCCGGGCGCCATACGGCCGACGTCGGCGGACATCGATTACCTGCTGACCGAAGCACGTGAATTGATGCCTGGCCGGGAGATCACTCGCGACAAGATACGGTACGCGTATGCGGGCCTTCGCCCGCTTCAGAAAGTCGCGGGTGGACCGGAGGCGGCGATCAGCCGAAGACACTTCGTGGTACACCACGAGAAGCACGGCGGGCCAAGGGGCATGTACAGCCTGGTCGGGGGCAAATTGAGCACGTTCAGGCCGCTTGCGCGCGAGGTCGCGACGCTGCTGGGGGCTCCATCGAACCGAGCGAACCAGGACGCACCGGTTGCGCCGGGCTGGAACCGCGTACTCAGGGCATCCGGCCTTTCGACAAAACAGAAGCAGCATTTGCGAATCTATGGCCCGGCGATCGGCGATGTCCTCGCACTCGGGACGGAGGAGCTGTGCCCTCACATTGGGGCCATCAGGGGAGAAGTTCTCTGGAGCGTTCGCAACGAAGAGGTGGGGTCACTTTCGGACGTCATGCTGCGGCGGACCGGAATCTCGTGGGCTTCGTGCCGTGGCCGTTGCTGCGACGAAGCAGTCGCGGAGATTGCGGGAAAGGAACTCGGATGGAAGGCAGGAGAACGCAAGCGCGAACTGAAGGCATTCCGTGCTGAAGTGGACTTTCACCTGCCGACGGTGCAACTGCTCGACTCGGAAAAGCCGAAATGAGGGATCACGACAACGACGTCGCCATCCGCACGGCTGCCAATCTGCTGCGACGAAGCCACCATGCGGTTGCACTGACCGGCGCCGGCCTCTCGGCCGAGAGCGGCATCCCGACGTACCGTGGGACCGGCGGCGTTTGGACCAGGTTCGGCGAACCGACCATCGATGGCTGGGACCTGTTTTGCAGCAATCCCGAGGAGTGGTGGGAGCTAGCCCTCGAGCACCGCGTGGGCGGTTCCGAGTTCTCGGAAGCAATCGACAGGGCAGTGCCGAACGCGGGCCACTACGCGATGGCGGAACTTGAACAGATGGGACGGCTCGCGCATGTCATCACGCAAAACATCGATAACCTTCAGAACGTCGCGGGGAGCCGGCATATCACCGAGATTCATGGAAACCGGGCGAAGGCCCGGTGCATGACGTGCGGTCTCCGCTTCCGGCTTGAGTCGGTCAGCATCAAGGTCCTGCCGCCGCACTGCCCCGAATGCGGCGGAATTCTGAAGAACGATGTGGTGATGTTCGGAGAGCCGATCCCACAGGACGCGCTGGACGTGTGCTACCGGCAGACACTGCAAGCGGATCTATTCCTGACGGTCGGGACAAGCGCGGTGGTATACCCGGCGGCAGAATTCCCGATCATGGCCAAGCGGCGCGGCCACCCGCTCATTGAGATTAATCCCGAAGAGACAGGGTTGAGCGAGATCGCCGACGTGATCATTCGGGCGCCGGCCGGTGAGGCTATCCCCGCGCTGGTGGAGCTGTTGTTGGTGCCATAAGTGCCCTCACGCCTGACTCCTCTCCTCCTTCCATGGAAGGACTGCGGGAGAGGGGAACGTAACGCTGCTCGCGCGTTCGCTAATAGAGGCCGGGGATCAACCGCCAGCGGACGCGTTCTTTGTACGAAGCGTAGTCCGAGGTGGCGACGAGGATGCGTTCTTCGGCGTTGATACGGAACACCTGGAAGACCGTGATCACCAGCAAGAGGGCGATGTTGTACCACCAGAGGTTGGCGATCACAAAGCCCATCATCGTTATGGAGTGTGAGAAGTAGATGGGGTGGCGGACGAACCGGTAGGGGCCACCGACTTTGAGGCCACGGTTGGCGGCGACGACACCGAAGCTTCGGCCAAGGGTCGCAAAGCTGACGATGACGCAAATCAGCCCGATGATCATGATGCCCGAGCCATAGGCTTCCACGAATCCGCCGGACTCATGCGGCCGCATCGCGAGCGGGAGCCAGCCGCCAAGGGTGGCAACCACCCAGTCAAACGGGCGGACCGAAGTCGCCAGGCTGCGGCGACGGGTGAGGAACATGAAGACTAGCAAGCCCTGTTCTGCCGCAAAGAGCAGGTTCGAAGGGTTATGGGTCTCGTACGCGTGGCGCCCGTGTACATAGAAAAAGAGCGCCGAGATACAGACGAGTGAAGCGTCCTGCACCAGGCCGAGGCGCCGGGACAAGGCGGACTGGTGGGACGCGCTAGCCGTTATAGAGACCGAAGCTGCCATCTGGTCATTCTCCTGATGGGCGAACGCACAACTGCCGAACTCCCTATTAGAGGTTCGGCACGGGGAGCCCAATTCGGCAGAGACACGCAGAAGCGCGGAAAACGTCACTTCAAAGGAACAAGCGGGTGAATAGCGAGTGACGCGACTTTAGGAACTGCCGGGGCGGTCGAAAGTGCTAGTAGCTTCACCGACGAAGCGTCCAGTCCGGACCAGAGCGGCGGGCGAAGGCCAACCGGGAAACCGGGTTCGCCAGCGCGATGGGAAGGACAACCGGCATGGGGCCGGGGGAGGAAGGACGCAGCGCCGGGCCGGCAAAACAGCGGGGCAAAGCCCCAACCAGGAAAGAGGTAGGAGAAACAACATGTCGAAGATCAAGAATTGGGCAGTCAGCAAGACCATCAAGTTCCAGAACGCGCAAGAAGAAGGCCAGGGCCTCGCCGAGTACGGCCTGATCCTCGCCCTCATCGCTGTCGTCTGCATCGGCGCCCTGGGCCTTTTGGGCGGCGGTATTTCGGCCACCCTGGGCTCGATCACCGGCTCGCTCTAAATCCGAACCCTCTGGGGCTACAACCCCGGAACCATGCGAAGGGGTGGGCGACCACGGTCACCCACCCCTTCCTTGCATTTTAATCCAATGGGCGGCAATCACCCCAGGGAAGACGCACACGGATGGAACCTGAACCAACGGCCGCGGAAGTGAACCATTCTCGTCTCGCTACTATCGTGAGGCGACTGAGGAAGACCGAGACAGGACAAGCATTGGTGGAGTTCACCATGATCCTGCCGATCTTCCTTTTGTTGCTCTTCGCGATGGTCGATTTCGGGCGAGGCTTTTACACCTGGCTACTGGTCACAAACGCGGCCCGCGAAGGCGCGCGCGTTGCCGCTGTCCAGTCAGACAACGCCACCATCAACACACGAATCTACGCCAGCTTCTGCAACAACTATCCATCGAGTTGTGGATTGGAGCCCGGGAAGCTGACCATCACAAAGACAAACGTCCTGGGCGCTCGCGGAACGCCGGTTGTGATCAACCTCTCGTACGCGTTCGAGTTTGTGACGCCCATCGGCAACATCATCGCAATTGTCTCCGGCGGATCGCTCGCCACGCCAGCAATCACGGCGCACTCATCGATGCGTCTGGAATGACTCCCAAATCCCCATGGATATGGAGGCAGCCGATGCTTCGGTAGCTCCTTCACCGGTACAAGAATAGCGAGGCTGGACAGGCATTGCCCCTGTTCGGCCTTATGGTGTTTGTGCTCCTCGGCTTCTGTGCATTGAGCATCGATGCCGGCCGTTACGTCTGGGCACGTACATCGATGCAGGCCAGCGTCGATTCCGCGGCAATCGCGGCGGCGCAAGACATGCCCGATTGGGTCGGCGCGCCGGCGCAGCTCGACGAGGCGTTCAAGGCGATCACCGAATAGACCCATATTGCACTCGTGAAATAGTCGAGAGCGACCCGTCAACCAGGGTCCGAGTCCCCGCCCTCGTCCTTCCCGGGAAGGACGGGCAAGGCGGGGATTCGGTTTTTACCGAACATGGCGTTTACCCGGACTGTAGGAAGCCGGTTAGACCGCCGATATAGGAATGGAAAGGGGAGGAGTAGCACTGTGAATCGAACTATCGCGGCAACTTCCAGTAGTTCTTCTCGAAATCGCGGCGTGCTTCTGCTCGCTGCTGTCTTTGGCATCCTGAGCGCGATGCTCATGTTCGCATTCCTGAGTAGCCGGGGCGGTGACGGCGGGATTAGCGAAGAGTTGAGTTCGGGCGAGGGGGCCGAGTCCGTCGTCGTCATTGCCAAGAACGTGAACGTGGGTGACCGAATCACCTCGGACATGCTCTCCACCAAGACGCTTCCGGCGGCTGCGCTCGTCGAGGGCCACATCAAGGATAGCGACGCGCAGGCTCTCATCGGCCAGGTTGCCGTCGCACCCCTGTACGCGGGCGAACAGCTACTGACTTCGAAGGTAAGCACCTACGAGGGCCAAAACACGCTTACGTGGAAAGTCCCGGCGGGGATGCGGGCGTTGTCGCTGATGGTGCCTCACGAGGCATGGATCGCCGGCGGCCTCCCTCAGCCCGGTGACCGGGTCGATGTCCTTGGCGTCACCACGTTCATGACGACCGACCCACTGACGGGGCAGGAAAAGCCGGACCTCATCGGCGGCTACATTGCCCAGGACGTAATGGTCCTGGCGGTCTCCCAGACGATTGTGAAGACGATCCCGAAAATCGCTGTCAAGAAAGATGGCAACACGAGCGGCGGAGTGAGCACCAACCCCGCGGCCCAGGCGGTCAGTCCCGACCAGGAAGCCGCCACCTATGAGAAGGCGATCTCCATCACGCTGGCGCTTCC
>JANPDX010000111.1:0-3490 GCA_031431695.1 Dehalococcoidia bacterium | reverse complement strand
GTCACCGTGACCGATCTGCGCGTCGATGCCGCGGATCGCGAGGTTCATTTTGGCCAAACGCCAGGTGGTGTAGTTGGACTCCTGGCCGTAGATGGAGATGTCGCCAAGTTTGCCGCTGTGGGCCTCAATGAACTTCTCGCTGCTGACGAACATGCCACCCGAGCCACAGCACGGGTCGTAGACGCGGCCCTTGTAGGGCGCGAGCATCTCGACCAGCACGCGCACCACGTGCGAGGGCGTATAGAACTGCCCGCCGCTCTTACCTTCGGCGCTGGCGAAGCGCGAGAGGAAATATTCGTAGACGCGACCGAGCGTGTCCTTGCTTCGGTCTACCCTCACCCCCTGCCCCTCTCCCAAAGGGCGAGGGGAGTCGAATGCGATGTCGCTCACCAGGTTGATGATCTGGCCGAGCCGCTGCTTGTCGAGCCCCGCCCGGGCGAAATCCTTGGGCAGTACGCCTTTGAGTTGCGGGTTGTCCCGTTCGACCGCGCTCATCGCGTCATCAACCAGCTGGCCGATCGTCGGCTGTGGCGCCATTGACTTGAGATATTGCCAGCGCGCTTCGGGCGGAACCCAGAAAATGCGCACAGCGCGGTACTCGTCCGGGTCTTCAGGATCGGCACCCTGCTTGCGCTGCGCTTGCAGTTCCGAGTGTTTCGCCTCGAAGGCGTCGGAGATGTACTTGAGGAAGATCAGACCGAGTACGACGTGCTTGTATTCCGCCGCGTCCATGTTGTTGCGTAGTGCATCGGCGGCGGCCCAAAGCTTCGTTTCGAAGCCGATATTCGCATCGCTCTGGTTATTTTTTGTTTTCGCTTGTTTTGCCATCTCACTCAGTCTGAATTTAAGAGGTACATTGTATTGGCCGCGATCACTCTGACTGCGAAAGTATTCGAATCGATGTTATGTACGACTCATCAACAATCGGAAGTGGCTTCCGTGCGAGGTCGAAATCCGAAAGTACGAATGCATCCCTTTAGCTCAACCCGCGAATCAAATTTGTCTCACTGCTCACTGTGCTCGCAACTGGGAACGCTCACGTTACGTCGCGGCAAACGCTTCCATTGTTAGTGCTCGATCCGGGAATGCCTTCAACACGGCCTTGTCCGCGGTGACCAGTGGGACCCCGAGCGTGGATGCCAACACGACGAACTCACAGTCGTAGGCGGAAAGACTTGTTTCACCGGCAAGCTGGAGTACCTTGTCACTCGATACGATGTGCTCGCGTCCGGCGAACGACTCCTCGGCGGCAGCCATCACGCGTGCTACTTGCGCGCCATTGAGGCTGCCATCGCGCAGGTAACCTGTCAGTACGCTGCGCATTTCCGATCGCCAAAGGATCGGCGCATGCCATTCCGGGTCCCTGGCCTGCACGCGCTGTGCGATCTTCGTGAGCGGCCCGTTGACCCAGTAGTACGCGACGACGTTGCTGTCGACGACGATCACGCCCGGCCCTGGCGTTTGTAGCGGGTGACTTTGCCATGGTCGACGCGGGGCAAGCGGGCGACGAGTTCCCGCAGCGCCCGCGCGTGCGCTTCGCGATCTACGACCGGCGCGGAGAAATCGCTCTCGAGCCGGGCGAGGATCTCGCTGTTCAGGCTGCGCCGGTTACGTTCGGCGCTTTCCTTGAGCTGGGCATGAAGGTCCTTCGGGATGTTCTTGAGTGTCAGGTTGAGCATGAAGACTCCTTGGAACCATTATGGAACCATCGTAGTTTAGTGACCCGCGCGATGTCGGTCAACCGCCGGGGCCTCACGTCAACGTCCAGCGAACCACGAGCAGTTCCCGTCGCTCCACCTCTGACTTAGCTTGCCCTCGATGTTGGCGATCAGATCCGCGCGCTGACCATCGACCTGCGCTCCATCATCGCTTCGTCGAAGTAGATACATCATGAGTTGGAGCGCCAGTCTTGTAGATGCGCGGTCGGTATGCGCTCAATTCTCCACGGGCTTTTCAAGGAAAAAGCACTCAGGCAGGAACGCCTGTGCAATGGTGTCGACGTCCTTTTCGGACACGCCACAGGCGCGAAAATGGTCCCGCCAGGTGCGAACGGTTGTGACGATATTCTCAATTTCCTGCCTGGCCGCTTCAGCGGTCAACCCGAACCGGTCGCATTGGGAAAGCAGGTTGTAGATGCTTGCCGAGCGGCCGTAGGTCCCGACGGTCATCGCAAGATCCCGGCGTTCAAGGCTGACAAGCGGCACGGGCACCAGGTCATACGCGGGCGCGAGGCGCCATCCATGCGCAGTGCGAAGCACCGCGTGATTGCGAGGATGATCGTCGTTGTTCGTAACGGCAGCGTTGAAAACGATACGCCGGAATAGCTCGATGCGATCTTCGTCGGGCCTCTCCGACCAGCGGCGCAGCTGGTCCGCAAGCAACAAATAGGACCAGCGTTCCCTGTCCAGATGACTGTCCCCGCAGTCCAGCAGAGTGAGCGCGCTGACGAGTCCGAACCGGAGATAACCTCGGTCTGTGTATTCCCGGTCAAAGCGTTCCGCCATAAGCACGTCCTGTTTCGCGACGGACTGCAGGCGGGCATTGCAGACGCTGATGCCGCAGCGGCGCGCCAGCTCAAGGGTCGCGTATTCCACTCGCTGGAGGTTGTAGCGGTCGCTCTTTTCCGGGAACTTGCCGAGCCACAGGCGATTGCCGTCCTCGATCGTGGCCTTGGGCCTGGCACCGCCCATGGAGGTGCCGGGCTCGAGCTGCTCGAGAATTTGGACGGGCACGCGTTTGCCCTCTTCTATCGTCTCCGCGGCAGCGATCAGGTCCGCCAGTTGATGCGTGCGGTTGTATCGGCGTTTCGGCGCGGGGGGCCCCAGCTTGGAGCCGAAGCTCAAGTAGCCGGCGCCATCCTGCGGCCCGTTCAGCAGGGAGTCGATTTCCTCCAGATCCCCGGAGCTGCGTTCCAGCTTGTGCTCGATCACGCGCCTCCCCCAGGCGTCGGGCCCGGCGTCGCGCACGGCGCCGGGAATGCCCTTCAGCTTGGTGAATTCGTGGATGGTGTCGCCGAGCGGGAGCTGAAAAGGATCGAACGCGATTGCATCCTTGCGTTCCAGATACCGGTCGCCGTAGCGAAAGCGGCCGACGAATGTTCCGTCGGGCAGCTTTTCGACCTTCAGCAGCGCGGCCGGCACGGTGTTGAGCGTGCCGGGCAACTGAACGTAGATGTAAGCCTGGCGCTCAGAAGTCATATTCGTTCTTCGACTTCTGCAATTTGCGAACGCGCGCCGGCCGGCGCGATGCCTCCAGCGTCTTGCCGTGAGTATCGGCGTCGGGATGAGCGACGCCGTCCAGCGTTCTGTCGAGACCGAGCGCCCACAAAACGGTGACGTAGGCCCCCATCGCGACACCGCGCTTCCCGAGTTCAAGCGCGTTGAGCGTGTTGCGATCGATGCCGGCCTTGGCCGCAACCTCGGCGATCGACATGCCGCGCCGAGTCCTTGCCAGACGCACACGGTAGCCGATCTCCTTGATGCGCTCGGCA
>JANPDX010000110.1:0-17986 GCA_031431695.1 Dehalococcoidia bacterium | reverse complement strand
ACACCCCCCGTCGGGCATCCCCGCTGTACTCCTTATATGGGCGCCATTCTTATGACGCCCCCCCTTCGATGAGCGCTTGTATTTCAGCTAGTTGCCGAAGGCGTTGTACAGACCGTCATTGTCACCGACGTTCAGGTCGTTCGTCGCGTTCGCGATGGCGATGATCGGAACGTCGCTGGTGATCGTCATACCACCCCAGAAACACCCGGGAGGGGAGGCACCGATTCCACTGTCAGTGACCAATCCCTGGTAGAAAATGAACGACCCGGTAATGGTCTTGCTCGCCGTGAACGTCCCTGCCGCATTGCAGCCGGGAGCTGAGTTCGACGTGTCGTTGATGGCCGTCACCGTCAGGTTTGCCGTGCCTCCGCTTGCGACGCTCACGCTGACCCAGGTGTTGTAGCCACCCGCACCGCCGCTTGCATACGCCCTGCGGAAGATCAATGGGAACTTGGCGGTCGTCGTAGCCCGGTCTGTCGGGACCCCATTAACCGCGGTGTAGAGGTCTTCATCAACGAAGCTCCCCGCGGAGGTCATCTTCGAACGGAAGAGCACTGCCGCAAGCGGCTGGTCCGAAGTCACGGTGGCCGCGCCAACGAAGCCTTCGGGAATTCCGCCGACGGCCTCGTAAACGCTGTGGCTTCCGGTGCCGTTCGCCGGGATGGTCAGCGGCACGGTGTACGTTCCAGTGTTACCCGAATACGTGACCGTGGCGTTCGCCGCGGCGGGGTTAGCGTTCGACAACAGGATTTGGGTGTAGTAGCCGTCGAGTTTAATCGCCAGCGGGATCGAAATCGTGGTGCCCACGTCGTCGGTCGTATCGCCGGCGCCGCCGACTACGAACCCGTCGTAGGAAGCCAGCTTGCGGAGGCCACCCGAAAGGTACGCATCTACTCCGACCGTTACGGTCGAGGCTGACGCGGTAATGGTCGCGGCCATGATCGCGTTCGCGGTGCTCGCCGGCATGGGGATGGCTCCATCGACGGCGTTCGGCGCGAAACTAATCTGTCCGCCGACCGGGATCTTGAATCCGCCGCCCGCGCAGGCCAGCGAACCACTACCCGAATCCGTCACTGGGGCCTTCACGCCGCCCGGGAACGTGTAGAGGATGCTGATGCATGCTTCCACCGCGCCCGTGTTGGCAATCGCGAATCGTGTGTTATAGGTGTTGTCCAATGCGTTTGCGATGTATGGAAGCGTGATTTTTGCTCCACCCGTCGGATACGCATTGTGGATCGAATACGACTTCGCGAACGTGTTGGACTCGATGTCACGGACGAGCAGCGCGTTGATCGGCTGGTCGCTGCTGATCACGCCAACGCCACGGAAGCCGGGCGTGAGGCCGGTATTCAGTGCCTGGGCGAACACCCGTGTCCCACCCGCCGGGACGTTCGTGAATACGACCGTCGCTGAGGGGATCTGGAGGCCCCCGGTGGTGTAGATGTCCATCACAATGGTCGCGGGGGCGCTGCCATTGTTCTGGGCAATCGAGCTGGTGTTTTCTTTGCTGTTCGGGAGCAGGGCGGGAAGGACGACCACATGGTCGAATCCTCGTCCAGTCCCTATCTCTTGCCGGTTGCCCGGCACGCTGCCGGCGTTCGCCGTAGCCACGGGAATTAAGGTCAGGGCTCCAAGCACCGTTGCCAGCGCAAGTCGTCGAATACGAATTCGCTCCATGAAGTTTCTCCTCATCAATCGGCAGTGTAGGAACCGTCGGGAAGTAGGGTCAACGAATGCCGTGCCCACGCCGCCGATTGTACTGTAAACGGTGTGTAACTTCTGCCCCGTCTTGAGCCTATCCTTACGAGAGTTGGTTGATGCCCTGGAAGATGACTACCAGGGCCGTCGCCGCGAGGACCATGATCACAACGAGTTTGGAACCGTTCATCGAAGCCAGTTTCGCACGCCGCAAGTTCGGTTGCTGCGCCGGGTAAGGGCGCTTTCCTTTCCAGACGTTCCGCCACCCGTAGGATCGGAAAATGCGATTTCGCTCAGTACTGCTCTTCGGCCTGGTTCTCGGTAGCGGTTTGTTGGCCTCTTGCGGTGGACGTAACTCGGATATTCCCCGCTCTTCTCCGGATCCTTCGGTGGCCACCGTGCCCTCAACCTCGCAAGCAGACTCCTCCGCTGCCGTCTCTGCCAACGCCGAGCGGTTTGTGTTCGGCGCTGTCCCCGGAAAGCCGGTCGTCTACTGGATACACACCGACTGGTGAGCAAACTGCAAACGCATCCGGCCCGTGTGGCCGGAACTACAAGCGCAATACGGCCACCAGATCCAACTCATTCAGGTTGACCGCGATTCCCCTGCGGGGCTGAAGTTCTCGGAGAGCTATCGCATCAACTACCAACCGGGCTTCGTCGTGCTAAATGCCAACGGCGATGTGACGTACGCCGCTCTTGGGCCGTACACGCCCGGCGACGTTCGCAAACTGGTCGAATCGTCCCTGCCCAGGTAGTCCCACCCAGCCGCGCTCAATTCACTGTGTGGTCCAGCCCCTGAAGCTTGCGCCAGTGATGCTCGGTCCGGATTCGGCGAATCGTCCCCGAACGCGACCGCATCACGAGGGATTCGCTCGTCGCTCCCCCGGCCGTGTACTCGACGCCAGCCAGCAGGTCTCCGCCCGTGACTCCCGTGGCGGCGAAGAACACGTCGTCGCCACGCACGAGGTCGTCGATCGTCAACACCCTTGTCAGGTCGATCCCCCGTTCGGCGGCCGCCCTCCGATCGTCGTCGTTGCGCGGCCAGAGGCGGCCCTGGAAGTCCCCCTCGATGCACTTCAGTGCGCATGCCGCGACAACGCCTTCGGGCGAGCCGCCGATGCCCAGCATCATGTCGACTCCGGACCCCGCGATCCCCGCCGAAACTGCGGCGGGTGCATCGCCGTCCGTGATGAACTTGATCCGGGCCCCCGCCGCGCGGACCTGGTCCGCGATGTCCGTGTTCCGATCCCGGTCGAGAAGGATCACGGTCACCTCTTCGATTGGCATGCTTTTCGCCTTCGCCACCTGGCGGATGTTCCATTCCACGGGCGCCGAAAGGTCGATCGCTCCGCGCGCCTCCGGGCCCACCGCGATCTTCTCCATGTAGAACATCTCGTGTGGGTTGTAGAGCGTTCCCCGTGGGGCGCAGGCAATAACGCTCACCGCTCCGGGGCGGCCCAGGGCAGTGAGCCGCGTGCCTTCGAGCGGGTCCACCGCCACATCTACCTGCGGTCCACGACCGTTGCCCACGCGCTCGCCGTTGAACAACATCGGCGCTTCGTCTTTTTCGCCCTCACCAATGACGATGATCCCGTCCATATCAACCGTGTCGAGCATCATCCGCATGGCATCGACGGCCGCACCGTCTGCGCCGTTCTTATCGCCACGGCCCATCCAGCGAGCGGCGGCAACCGCGGCAGCCTCCGTGACACGGACCAACTCCATGGCAATGTTTCGATCGGGGACGCGTTCATTCCTCAAGGGGTTACTCCGAGTTGATGTGCTACCGGCTTGAGCGCTTCCGCCACAAATCGGATGTGTTCGTCGAGTTCGACTCCCAGGTCGGCTGCCCCGTTTATCAGGTCGTCGCGGTTCACAGCCCGCGCGAATGCTTTGTCCTTCATCTTCTTACGCACCGATGATGGTTCCACCAATGATAGGGACTTGCCGGGCTTCACCAACGCACACGCCGTTACGAACCCAGAAAGTTCGTCGCAGGCGAAGATGGCGCGGTCCATTTTCGAGGTGTACTCCATCTTGAGGAAGGGGGCGTGGCACAAAATGGCGTAGCGAATGTCCTCCGGCACTCCGCGCGCTTCAAGCAACACCGAGCCGGCCTTTGGGTGGAGCTCTTCGGTTGGATGGATCTCCCAATCGAAGTCATGAAGGAGCCCGGTGATGCCCCACTTCTCTTCGTCTTCGTGAAGCAGCCGGGCGTACGCCCGCATCACGGCTTCGACCGCGATGCCGTGCTTCCGTGTCCGCTCTTCTTTCGAATGCTCGACGAGGATGTCCCAGGCGGATTCTCGATGCATGTCCGGGTGTCGCCTCCTCAAACACCTCGCGCGAATCGTAGCGACTGCCGCACAAAGAAACCAAACAAATTCCTGTATACAATCCTCTTTCATGCCTGACGACCGTCTTGGCACCCTGTTCCGCTACTGGGGCGACGTGGAGGCCATGGCCAACCTCTCGCCCTTGTATGCCGTGTTCGGCCATGCCGTCGCCGATGACCCCGAGTTGCTGACGATGGCGGCTGAGGCACTTTCCGGCCAACCGCCGCCAAACGTCTTGTTCGCCGCAGTCCACGCGTTGCTTGCCACCCATCCCCAGGAGCCCCTTGCCGCCTACTACGCCAGCCTGGGTGGGACGAAACCTGCCGGTCAGGATGCGGCAGCACTTCTCCGGGAATTGTGTCTGAAGTATCGCCAGGATCTCCTACCGGTGATCCGGACGCGGCTTGTGCAGACGAACGAGGTGCGCCGCTCGGCGGTATTGCTGCCCGCCTTCGCTTCCATTGCGGCTGAAGCTCAAGATGCCCCGCTCGCCCTCATTGAGATTGGCCCAAGCGCCGGACTGAACCTGTTGTTCGACCGCTACCAGTACAGATACGGCCCGCTTCGGATTGGCGACACCGAATCACCTGTCGTGCTCGATTCCGAGCCGCGCGGGTTGGCGCCGGCCGTGTCAATTCCGACCGTCGTGTCGCGCGCCGGGATAGACATCAACCCGCTCGACATCCGTAATGAAGAAGATGTCGCGTGGCTTCGAGCTCTGCTTTGGCCCGAACACACAGATCGCCTCGAGCTCATGAACGCGGCGATTGAAGTCGTCAGGAGCGAGCCGCCGGAATTACTACGAGGTGACCTTTTCGAGCTTCTCCCGGAGCGGGTGCGGAGCGCGCCCGCCGAAGCGGCCGTCTGCGTGTTCGCCACATTCGTGCTGAACCAGTTCTCCCCGGCGATGCTCCTGCGCCTCCGCGAGATGCTTTTGAACCTCTCGTTGGAACGCCAACTCTACCTTGTGGTCATGGGCTTCAGTGACTTCGTCGAGCCGGGAACTCCCCGAGCCGGCGACACCAAAGTCTGGGTCCTCCGACTCAAGGCTGGCGCTGCCGAATACAAACTGTCTTCGTTCGCCAACCCGCACGGTCGCTGGATAGACTGGCAGCCGGATTCACCGTGGAAGCCGTGGTTGTAGGCAGGCGCGATCCTCGCGCTGGTAGCCCGCCTCAATTCGAAATCCAAAATCCCCAATCCAAAATCCCCAATCCAAAATCAATCAGACTGGCCGCCCGGTCAGGAACATGAGCCCCTTCGCCAGTACTTCCCCGACGAAGACTGCTCCCATCGCGATATAGAGGAGTCCTGTGGCGCTCTGCATGGCTTTCATCTGTGTCGTCTTGAACGAAAGAACCCCGAGCACGATTGGGAATACAAGCCCCACGCCGATCCGAAGGTAGAGCGCCGGGTTGCCGAAAATCCCCACGTCAACCGGGTTTGCCGGCGTCGGCGCCTCGCGGATCGGGATGATGAGGTTGATCGCCAGGACAAGCACCTGGAACCCCAGCGCCGCCAACAGGACGATGTCGAGGTCGCGCAAAGGCCAGGAAGGCAACGCGCCCTCGGTCAAATACCAGTGGCCCCACACCATCGACACCGACACCGCGCCAAGCGCGAGCGTGCCGCCGATGAGCGCGGCCATGGCCGCCGGAAATCCCCATGTCGGCGGGGCGAGCATCACTGCCAGCGCTCCCACGGCCACCAACCCCGCGACCGATCCGGCGATGCCGAACAGCCGGCCAATCGGGTCCCAGCCCATGAACACGCAGAACATGTAAACCGAACTCGTCACGATGACCACGATGAGTGCCCGCCTCACGTCATCGAAGGGGCCTTCTTCGATACGGTAGCCGTCTACGCTTCCGCGAAGGTCGATGCTCCCAGCGGTCCAATACGCCAGCCCGCCAGCGATGGCCACGCACAGCGCCATCGTCATCACGAAACCACGCGTCACGCCCCCCCGGAGGTCGCTCCCGAGCGTGATCCACAGGCTCCCGATACTGAGTTCGGCCAAAACCAGGAGCAGGGTGTAAGGCAGAGCTTCAACGTTCACGCAGTTCCGAGTGTAGAGCGCCGAGGGCTATCAGCCAGCAACGAACTCTTGAGCTAATCGGAGGACCCGCCGTGATGCCGGGTGGTCGGTTTCCGGCGCTTCCTGCCGCCATCCGCCGCCCTTTCAGATTTATTTCCCTTTAAGAGCCTCACTGGTAGACTCGGCGACGCTCTCGGCGCGTCAATCAGGGCGGCCGGCGGTTCCGCGCGTCTTCGGGGGAAGCGGGGCCGCAAGCATATTCCGGAGGGGAGAACCCAATGCTCCTGGCCCAGATCATGATCCCCGCGGCGAGTGCCGCGGCGGTACTGTTTGCGATCTGGCTCGCCTTTGATGTCCTCAAAAGGGACAAAGGCACCGCATCCATGCAGGAAATCGCGGGAACGATTCTCGAAGGCGCCAACGCTTTCCTGAGCCGTCAGTACCGCACCATCGGAGTCCTTGCCGCCGTTACATCGATCGTTGTCGGTCTGATTGTCGGCATTTTCAAGGAATCCACGGAAGTCGGTGTACTCACCGGCGCCGCGTTCATCGTTGGCGCGCTTGCGTCCGGCGTGTCGGGTTACATCGGCATGTCTATTGCGGTGCGGGCTAACGGGCGAACTGCGGCGGCCGCGAACAACAGCCTCGCCGACGCAATCAACACCGCGCTTCGCGGCGGAGCCGTTTCCGGCTTCCTCGTCGTTGCCCTCAGCCTCATCGGCGTGTCCAGCATGTTCGCGATTTATAGCCGCGTTCTTGGGCACCCCATCGATGAGACCCCGTTCCTCATCGTCGGCTTCGGCTTCGGAGCGAGCTTCGTCGCCCTCTTCGCCCAGCTGGGCGGCGGTATCTACACCAAGGCCGCTGACGTCGGCGCCGACCTAGTCGGTAAGATTGAAGCCGGTATCCCAGAAGACGACCCGCGTAATGCAGCTGTCGTCGCCGACCTCGTTGGCGATAACGTGGGTGACTGCGCCGGCCGCGGCGCCGATCTCTTCGAATCGATGTCTGCCGAAAACATTGGCGCCATGATTCTCGGCGTTGCCATCTTCACCGCCACCGGCAGTGTCGAGTGGATCCTCTTCCCGCTCGTGCTTCGCTCGTTCGGCGTCTTTGCCACCATCGTCGGCATGATGACGGTCCCGTTCTGGGCCAAGCGCATCAGCGACCCAATGGGCGCCCTCAATGGCGGCTATTGGACCATCACCGTCCTTAGCGTTCTCGGCCTCGGCGTCTGTACCAAGGCCATGCTTGATGACGTCTGGTACTGGTTCTTCTTCTGCGGCCTTATAGGCATTGCGACCGGTATCGCGTTTGTCTACATCACGCAGTACTACACGGCCGGCGCCTGGCGCCCGGTTCAAGAAATCGCCCGCGCGAGCCGCACTGGCTCCGCGACGAACATGATTATCGGTACGGCGGTTGGTTTCGAGACCACAGCCGTCACCGCAATCACCGTTGGCCTCGCCCTTGTTGGCTCATTCGTCCTCGGCAGCCAAGCCGAACTCGAAAACGTGAGCAGCATTTCCGTCGGCGTCTTCGGTACCGCCTGCGCCACCATGGGCATGCTCATGTCGGCTGCCTACGTCCTGGCGATGGATACCTTCGGCCCGATCACGGATAACGCCGGCGGTATTAACGAGATGGCCACGGATTCGAAGCCCGAGGCCCGCGAAATCACGGACAAGCTCGATACCGTAGGCAATACCACCAAGGCCCTCACCAAGGGTTACGCGGTGGGTTCCGCGGCGCTCGCGGCCTTCCTGCTCTTCACCGCCTACCTCGATGAGGTTCGTATTGAGTTCGGCAAGATCGCCGGTAGCGACCCGGAGCGATACGCCGACCTCGTCCAGGACCTGAACATCATCTACGCCGGCGATGCCGAAAACGCCCAGGCCGCGAACGACATCGACCAATACGTCGAAAAGCTCGAAGCCCTGCGCTCCTCCGTTAACGACGAGAAAAAATTCAGCGAAGCAAACGTCGCAACACTCGCCGTTGCTGATTCTGACGAAACGACAGCCTTCCTCAAGCGGAAAGTTCGCGAGGGCGACCTCAGCCAGGAACAGTGGGATGCCAGCGGTATCAAGGTGAGTCCCGTCCCACTACCCCGCGTATTGCCCATCAACCTGGGTAAAGTCGAGGTGTTTGTCGGAGGCATGCTCGGCGTCATGCTGGCGTTCCTCTTCAGCTCACTCGCGATCCGCGCGGTCGGTAAGACGGCAGGCGCAATCATCGAGGAAGTTCGCCGCCAGTTCCGGGAGAACCCCGGGATCATGACCGGCGAAGTTCGGCCGGACTACACCCGCGCCGTGGACATCACAACGCGTGCCGCCCTCCACGAGATGATCGTTCCGGGCGTCCTCGCGGTCGGATTGCCGATTGCCGTCGGCGTCATCTTCCGCTACGCCTTCGGCGGCGATGGCAACCAAGGCTGGCTCGCCGTCGCGGGCATGCTGATGGTCGGTACCATCGGTGGCGTCCTCCTCGCGACGTACCTCAACAACGCCGGTGGCGCCTGGGACAACGCCAAGAAGTTCATTGAGTCCGGTGGGCTCAAGGACGAAGAAGGCAACGTCATCGGCAAGGGTAGCGACACTCATGCCGCTGCAGTCGTTGGCGACACGGTCGGTGACCCGTTCAAGGACACCGCCGGCCCGGCGCTCCACGTCCTCGTGAAGCTCCTCAGCACCATCACCCTCGTGCTCGCTCCGCTGTTTATCAGTTAAGCGAAGCCACGATAACCACGCAGAGAAGGCCGGGAGCAATCCCGGCCTTCTCTGCGTGGTAGACTCATGCGATGAGAACGGCGACCGTCCGCGAAGCAAAGGAACACCTGGCAGAGCTGATCGCCGCGGCAACGGCTGGCGAGCAGGTCGAGATCACCGCCGATGGCGCTCCCGTGGCCGAACTACAGCCCGTGGTCCAATCTCATCGGCAGACAGCCGAGCATCCCGCTCGCCACGAACGAGTTGAAGACTCGGACGCGATCAAAGTTGGGATCAGCCCACCGCCCAACTTGGAACATTTTCCAGCGGGTTCGGTTTCCTCCGGGGTGCTTGACGCGCTCCTGGAAGAACGGCGAGAAGGCCGGTGAGGTTCTGGGACTCATCCGCGATTGTTCCTCTCCTCATTCCTGAGGCCACTTCAGACGCTCTACTCGCTGCATACGACGACGACCGCGCAATCACGGCGTGGTGGGCGACCCGCGTGGAGTGCGTCTCAGCCATCGAACGTCGCGGCCGATTCTAGTCGCGCCCGCCCATCGAGATGCGGGCCGAAGCCCACGTTCGACTCTTGGAACTGGCTGGCAGCTGTAATGCAGCCGATACCGGAGGTTCGTGACCGGGCGCTCGCGTTGCTCTCGAAGCACGACCTCCGAGCCGCGGATGCATTACAGCTGTCTGCCGCCGTGACAGTGGCAAGCCGCCAGGGCGCAATGGACTTCGTCTGCCTCGATGAGAGGCTATGTGACGCCGCGCGGTCCGAAGGTTTCCGCACCCTGCCCCCCGCTAAAGTGAGGGCCAAGGGCGCCACTATCAGCATGGCCCATCCCTCAAAGACGTCAGAAGGCCGGGATTGCGCCCGGCCTTCTTTGCGTCCAGGACTCCGCGTGAAACAATTCTCTTACCTATTTACTTTCTTTCTTACGCCAAACCGAAGGCAGGAGAGTGAAATAAAGTTAGTGGAACTGTCGGACGCAACCTGGCAACGCCTCCAAGAGCACGCCGTGCCGCCTGAGGATCGACCCGAGGACGTAATTAACAGAACCATCGACCGTTTGGAAAACTAGAGGAAGGCATGTACGACGAACGAAAGCGACGCAAGCTACGAAGAGATCAACAACCTTCTCCATGAGACGCCGGTCAAACGAGTTGACTATTCAGCCCGTGCGGCAGCCACGACGCCCAGGGCAAAGCGGTCCGAACATACGGACGTCGTCCTGCGAAGAGTCGGGCGCATCAGCCCTGGTACGCGGATTGCTGTCACATTCGATTGTCTTCCGCCGCGTGCCGATCCTGACGACAAGAGGTTTATTGCGAGATTCGCGAATGACGCGAAACACGTGATTAGGGACTTTGATGGACAGGAGTACTCGATCAGCCGTCTGAGCATGCTTCTTGGACAACGCTATGGCGTAAAGGCAGGCACCGAGTCGGAAAACGGATTTCGAATCTTTGGCCTATCGAGTAATCGGGCTGAGAATTTGGAAGATCTCCGGAAGAAACTTGAGGCTCGAACCCAAGGTTAATGGACCAACATCGCACTCGGTCCGTTGCCGACCTCCCGCCCCATCCCGTAAGCTCCAATCCAACATGTCGCTCGTAGCCCATTCCGCCGCAAATCTCACCAGCGCTGCTCTTGCAGGCGTCACTTTTTGCGTATCCCACGGTCCGGCCTCGAAGACATAGCGAAATAGTCCCGCTGAATCAATCGAGGCCCACCCGAATCCGGTGGGCCTTTTCGATTCCCGGGTATGGAGGAAGGTATGCAGCGTCCCTACGAAGGTGAACTCATCCGCCTGCGCGCTCGCGAGGAGACGGATGCCCCGGACTTCTACCGGTGGATCAACGACTGGGAAACCCTGAAGTACCTGGGCGGCCGCTACCCTCGCAGCATGGCCTACGAAAGGAAGTGGCTCACCGCCGCGGACCCCGACTTTAGCCTGGCGCAATTCATCGTCGAAAGCCGCTCCGACCGACGCGCTATTGGCTGGCTGGGATTGCACGGCCAGGCGCCCGAGGACCGCTGTGCCGAACTCGGCATAGCGATTGGCGAAGGGGAGTATCTGGAAGGCGGCTACGGCACCGACACAATGCGCACTGCCTGTCGTGTCGCCTTCGGCGTCATGAATTTGAACCGCGTCCAACTCACTGTCTACGACTGGAACCCCCGAGCCATCCGGGTCTACGAAAAGGTCGGCTTCCAGCACGAGGGTATCCAGCGACAGGCCGTCTTCAAGGCTGGCCGCTGGAACGACCTGGTCTTCATGAGCATCCTGCGGGGAGAGTTGCGATGACCGAATCACCCTTCGAAGGGCGCCTCATCCGCCTCCGGGCGCGTGAACCGGAGGACGAGCCTCAGCTCTACGAGTGGTTTAACGACCCGGAAGTGACAGAGCACCTTTCCATACGCTATCCCGTCTCGCACAAGTCAGAGCGGGAGTTCATCGAACGTGCATCGGACGTAGCCTACGGGAACATCAACTTCGCCATCGAGACCCTGGCAGAGGGAAAAATGATCGGCGGTTGCGGATTGGAAAAGTCGAGCCCCGAAAACCGCAACGCCGAACTGGGCATCGCCATCGGCGACAAGGCATATTGGGACGGCGGCTACGGCACCGACACCATGCGCACCCTCGTCCGCTTCGGCTTCGAAATGATGAACCTCCACCGCGTCCAACTCGATGTTTACGCCAACAACTCTCGCGCCATGCATGTCTACGAGAAGGTCGGATTCAAGGTGGAGGTCCGGAAGCGCAAGGCGATCTACAAGTTCGGCGAGTACCAGGACGTACTGGTCATGGGGATCCTCGAAGGTGAATTGCGTCTTGCCGACTGATGTACTCCAGCCGCCCCTCGCTGGGGCATTAACGTTCGCCGAGATAGCCTGAAGGCCACGGAGTGAGTCATTGTCGATCGAACTTGTCGGCTGGGTTGCCGTTGTACTGACGCAGGTGTTCTGGTTTCCCAACATCGCGCGCATTTTGCGCACCCGTGATGTGGATGGCTATTCGCTGACCGCCTGGCTGATTATGCTTTGCGGCCTCGCCTGCTGGCTGGTCTATTTCGCCGCCAAGGGTGATGTCGTTGGCGTCGTCGCCAACGTTTCCGGCGTTTCTGGCGCCGCCTTCACCACAGGCTGCATCTGGTTCTGGGGCCGCGGTCGTAACAGATCCGCACATGTGCTGAACGCCTCCCCGCTGGCTGAGCCGCTCACGACGGATCAGGGATAACCCCAATAACGAGTACGATTTCTGTCAACTGAGCGGTAAATTTGTGACGAAATTCGCAATCGGGGGTTGACAGCCTCCTCTCCGGATTGGTAGGTTCCGGAGGTAAGCGGTTTTCCCGCCGTTTACAAATGCGCTCGGTTAACAGTGCAACACCTGCCTAGTGCGCTTTACAGGCGCAACGGGGGACCCAGTTACTGGGGCGAATTCAATTGCTCCGCTGTGCAATTGATAGGGCGCCTTCCGCCCGAGTCCGTCAGCTAACCCCGGAGGCAGTTCAGGAAGGCCTGGCGAGCAGGTCGCTCGCTTCGAGGTCCTTTTCCGTCCTCGAACTCACTACGTCTCGTTTCATGGAGGGTTATTTTATGCCGGCTTTGCAAGAAGCTCCACCGAAGTCTTGCCCCAAGTGCCGCGGTTCGATGCTTGTCGAACGCGACTGGCACGGCACGTACGGCAGCTGCATCATGTGCGGCTACGTTCACGAAGTGCTGACCAGCCCGCCGGTCGATCTCGCCGCCGAAGAAGCCGCTCTGCCCCAGCGTCAGCGTCGTCGCCAGCCTTCGCACGGCAAGCTTCGTCTCTGAGGTCATTTCCAGACAATGAGACGAAAGCCCCCGGACGCCCGGGGGCTTTCGCTTTTCTCCAGAATCCTCAATCACTATCATTCGCTCACAGGGGGCCCGCCAATGCCGTACATTCGTGTTTCCATCGCTAGGCCGCGCAAGGGTGAGGAGTCTCGCCTCGAAGAACTCATGATCAAACTCAACGATTTGTCATCCTCGCAGGAAGGATGCATCGAGAGCTGGGTCCTCAAACCGCGCGATGACTCGGGCGAAGTCGCACGCATCGCCGTATACGAAAACGAACAGTCCGCCGAAGCCGCCGCCAGTAACACCTCCTTCATGTCCCTGCGCTCAGAACTTCATCTTGCCGCGGAGCCAGGACATACGGAACGCGCCTTCTTCAGCATCTGAAGCTCCGCGCTTCGCGCCGCATGTCCGCCCGCCCGGGTCTTGTCTGGAAGTCTTTGGCACGTCGGTCCCGGGCGGGGGCGGCTCCGCGGGCGTCCGATCCTCGGCCCGCACATGGCCGCTTCCGCACCCGTGCGCGCGCCTGGCAGTGTTCACGGAAAGTCCGCACAACCACCTCATCGATTTCTCCTAAGGATCGGGAAGACCATCTTCGGGACAGCGACGGGCCAACTGCCGGGCTCCGCCGGGCCGGTACGCGGGGTGCCCCATATCCGAACGCGGGTTTTTCCCAATACGCCCCAGAAGGCTGCTGGCTAGACTTCAGGTTGTCTTAGGGGTTCCGCCCTCAGACACCCTCGCATATCTAGTGAGGACAGGCGCGGGCCGTTGCAATCGCGCCGTCACTCAGGACTCATCCAGAGGAGCACGAAATTGAACACCACTCGTACCGTCGGTCGTCCCGTTGGTCTGCACCAGGCGAACTCCACATTGTCGTCGCAGAATGGCCGCACGCAGAATCCCATCCGGATCATCCTGGTTGATGATCACGCGGTGATCCGCCAGGCACTCCGTATGCTCCTGGAAAGCCAGCCCGAGCTCGAAGTCGTGGCCGACGTCGAGAACGGCCGTGAAGCCGTTGCAGCCGTCGAGAAACTCCAGCCCGATGTGGTGCTCATGGACGTGGTCATGCCCGGGCTCAACGGGCTCGAAGCGACTCGCCAAATCCGCCGCTCCTGCCCCGCGACGCGCGTCGTCATGCTCAGCGGCTTCGTTGATGAGGACCAACTCCTCGATTCCATCCGGTCTGGCGCGGCTGGCTACATCATCAAAAAAAGTGATGTCTCAGAACTCGTCCTTGCCATCCAGACCGTCCATCGCGGCAACAGCTACTTCTCAAGTGCCCTCAGCGAAGGGTTCGACCTTGCTGAAGTGCTGTATCAGGCCAAGCGCAGCGACCAGCGAAGTGGCGTCGAAGCCCTCACTAGCCGCGAGCGCGAAGTCTTACAACTCATCGCCGAGGGCTATACCAACCAGGGTATCGCCAACGAGCTCTTTATCAGCGTTAAGACCGTTGAAGCTCACAAGGCCCACATCATGGCCAAGCTCCACGCTCGAAACCGAACTGACCTGATTCGCTACGCCATTCGCAAGGGCATCGTCCGCCTGGAAAGTGCCGAAGAAGCTCAGAAGCTCATGGGCCCCGATGAGGGCGCCCTCGCGGGCTAACCCCTCCTGGATCAGAGTCTCCCTCCGTGTGGAAGAAGCCCGGCCCGCCAGCCGGGCTTCTTGCTTGTCCCTATGGGTTCACAAGGGCAGCGGCCCACTCATGGGATTCCGGGTCGTCAATTCCGAGCCAATCGCGAAGTACCTCGAAATTGTGTTCGCCCTTCCAGGGCGCGGGGCCGCGCACACCACTTTCAGCGTTGCTGAACCGGTAGGGCGACTGCACGACAGGTCGCGTACCGCCCGCCCGGTCATCGACGCGCGCAATCACGCTGCGATGCCGTACGGTCGGCTGTTCGTCGATAGCTTCGCTCGTTCGCACATCGCCCCACGCCAGGTTGTTCCGATTGAGCACCCGAAGCACTGTTTCGCGATCTGGCAGGTTCCGCAAGTAGTGCGCGAGTGCCGCCTTCCTCGACCGCGACTTCTCTTCGATAGACGCTTTCGGCCCCGCGGGGTCGCGGAGATTCCCTTCCTTCGAAAGCAGGTTCCAAATGTGACGCTGGTCGGCCGAGATCAGGATCTGGCCGCCCGCCGTTCCCCACACGTCACTGGGCAGAACCCGTGTCGCTTCGGAGTCTTCCAGCGAATAGTGCAGGCAGTCGTCCGTCGCCAGCGTCGCGTCCACCATTGACATATCGATGTACTGACCGAGACTTGTCCGTTCCCGCATCAGCAGAGCCGCCAGGATTGCCACCAGGCCATGGAGTGCCGCATTGGTATCCGCGACGGAAAGTGGCAGGTCGTAGGGCGCGTTCCCACTCAGGCGAGCCTGGCGCGCGATGAGCCCCGATTCCGCATGGATCACCGGTGCGTACGCTGCCCGGCCCGCCTCCGGCCCATCCTGTCCGAACCCCGAGATCGAAAGCATCACCAATGCGGGGTTGGCCTTGCTTAGATGTTGATACGAAACTCCAAGCCGTGCAGCTACGCCTGGCCGAAAATTCTCAATCACGATGTCGGCCCTGGTTGCGAGGGCGCAGACAAGTTCCCGCCCCTGTGGCACGGCCAGGTCCACGCAAATGTTGCGCTTGCCAACGTTCTGCTGGTGGTAATAGCCGGGATTCCCACCGATGTTGGCGCCCCAGAGCCGCGTCGTATCGCCATCGGGAGGCTCAACCTTCACCACGTCCGCACCGAGGTCCGAAAGCATTCGGCCAGCAAATGGGCCGGCCAGCACGCGTGACAGGTCCAACACGCGAAGGTTCTCCAGTGGATACGCCATGAACCGCAGTCCCTCGGTTTTCGTCTTGTGAATCCTACAGGCATCGGCCCGGCGGCACACTTCGTGACATCCAGAAGCCCCGCGACTCTCGACTGGCACGGGGCTTCCTTGTTGCGTCCGGCGTCGTTACTTCCGTTCTTTCACACCGCCGCCCTCAGGGTCGCGGCTTCGCTTCGAAGCACCATCGCAAACGCGCAATCTCGACAGATGACGGTTGCGTAGGTGTCCTGGCGGAGTCCGGCCGGCTCCATATCGGCGACCACGAGCCGCGAATGGGCCCGTGTAACTCGCCCGCACAGCGGGCACGGCGAATGATCAGTACTCATCTTCGAGACATCTCCCAACCTCAAAGCGCCACCACCTATAGCCTCCTATACCCGTTCCAACTGCGGAATCGGGGAACATGCCTACGGGGAATCCCTGAGAACCGCGTGATGCTCACCACTCTGCCGGTATACTCGCTGCACAGGGAGACGCCATGAGGACCGTCCGCATTGGGCTCGCGCAGATCAACACCACCGTGGGCGACATCCAGGGCAACCTCGCCCGAATCGCTGAGTCGTTGACGGAGTCCCGCGCCCAGGGCTGCCAGATCGTCGCCTTTCCAGAACTGGCTATTACCGGTTACCCGCCGGAGGATCTCGTTCTCCGGCGGAGCTTCTGCGAGGCCTCCCGTGATGCCGTTGAATCCCTTGCAGCGGCTACGGACGGCATGATTGCTGTCGTTGGCTTCGTCGACTGGCACAACGGTGACGCGTACAACGCGGCGGCCGTGTTCGGCGATGGAAGACTGATCGACACTTACCATAAGCAACGCCTGCCCAATTACGGCGTGTTCGATGAAGAACGATACTTTGCCGGCGGCAACCGGGTGCCGATTTACCGCGTCGGTGACCTCGCCTTTGGCGTGAGCATCTGCGAGGACATCTGGTATCCGGGCGCCCCCCTCGATGCGATGGCCCTCGGCGGCGCCGAGCTGTGCATCAACATCAACGCCTCTCCCTACCATCGCGGCAAAGTGCTTACCCGCGAACGCATGATCGCCACCCGCGCCTCAGACAACCTGATCGCCATCGCCTACCTGAACGCCTGTGCCGGCCAGGACGAATTGGTCTTCGACGGTACTTCCATGGTCTTCGATGCCGAAGGCGGCCTGGTCGCCCGCGCGCCACAGTTCGAAGAGACGCTCCTCGTCGCCGAAATTGACCTGGACCAGATTGCGCAACGCCGCTTGCACGATCCCCGAAGGCGGGTCGAACTCCGCGACCGCGCTTCAACCGCCGCCCGCGACGCGGTCAATGTCGATGTTCACTACGGCGGTTTTCGGCTCGAGGAACGGCAGCCGCTCGTTTCAGCCATCGCCCCGCTGCTGGGTGACCACGCCGAGGTCTGGCAAGCGTTGGTCCTCGGTACACGCGACTACCTCGCGAAGACCGGATTCAAAGACGTCCTCATCTCCCTCTCGGGCGGGATAGACTCAAGCATCGTAGCCGCCATTGCTGTCGATGCCCTTGGTCCCGAGCACGTCATTGGCATCTCGCTGCCCAGCCGCTACTCCAGCCAACATTCTCGCGACGATGCGAAGGAACTCGCCGAAAACCTCGGAATCCGCTACCTCACGATACCCATCGAGCCAGCCCACGCCGCAATGCTCGAAATGCTTGCCGACGCCTTCGAAGGCACATCGCCCGGTACCGCTGAAGAGAACCTTCAGTCACGCCAGCGCGCCAATGTGATGATGACCCTATCCAACAAGTTCGCGGGCAGCATCGTCCTTACCACGGGCAACAAGAGCGAGATGGCCTGCGGCTACGCCACTCTCTACGGCGACATGGCCGGCGGCTTCGCGGTCATCAAGGACGTTCCCAAGACGCTCGTCTTCGAACTCTGCCGCTGGCGAAACAGCCAGGGTGGGTCACCGGTGATCCCGCCACAGGTCATCACGAAGTTGCCAAGTGCCGAACTGAAGCCAAACCAGTTCGACCAGGACACGCTGCCACCGTACGAAATCCTCGACCCGATCATCGAGGCCTACGTGGAAAACGACCGTACCATGTCCGAAATTGTCGCCATGGGCTTCGACGAAGCTACCGTCCGGCGCACGGTCCAGATGATCGACCGGAACGAGTACAAGCGCCGCCAGGCGCCTCCCGGTGTGAAAATCACACAGCGCGCCTTCGGCCGCGACCGCCGCCTGCCGCTTGCGGCCCGCCTGAACCAGTAGATACGGAGAAGTGGCCATGCCGGAACGCGAACGCTACCTCGCCACCACCGGGTGGCTCGCGCGGAACCTCGGTACTCCCGGGCTTCGAATCCTCGACTGCACCGTCTACCTGCGTCCGCGCGACGATGGACAAGCGGGATATGCGGTGGTGGCCGGCGCGGAGGATTGGGCCCAGGAACACATCCCCGGCTCCGCGTACGCCGATTTGCCCAATGACCTGAGCGACCGTGAAAGCCCGCTCCGATTCATGATGCCGCCTGCCCGGCAGTTTGCCGCTGCTATGCAAAGCTACGGTGTCGGCGACGACTCCCAGG